>JBBQFZ010000080.1:0-11487 GCA_038322455.1 Gemmatimonadales bacterium
ACCACTCCGATTCGTCGCAGTAGCCGCTCCATCGTGAGGCCCTGCAACACGATCGACAGGACGACTACTCCAAACGTCAGGGTTATGAGCCGAGCCCTGTTCGGAAAGTCGAATGGCAGCGACAGCGCGAGGACCATCGACAGCGCGCCCCTGAGTCCGCCCCACGTCATCACCGACAGCCAGCCCGTCGGAATGGCCTGACGCGACCGCCGGAGGAGCGTCCCCACGCCGAACACGACGGCGGCGCGCGCGATCAGCACCACAACGAACGCAACTACTATCTCCGACCACGCGTTGAGCAGATCGAGTCCCGACACCTCGAAGCCGATCAGCAGGAACACGACGGAATTCAGCGCGAAGGCCAGATAGTCCCAGAACGAGGTGAGCGCGTATTTTGTCTTGCGCGACATTCCGGCGCTCCATCCGCGGGTGCCACAATACATCGCCGCGACAACCGTCGCGATCACGCCCGAGACGCCGAGCTGTTCGGCCATGGCGAACGTGCCATACGCCGTGATCACCGTAATGGTGATCTCGATCACCGCATCGTCGATCCTCGCGATCAGCATCGAAGCGAGGTGGCCGGCTGCAAAGCCGAGAAAGGCGCCGCCACCGACTATTATGACAAACTGCAGCACGATCTGTCCCGTGCTGGTCGCGGTTCCGGCTACAACGGCGAGCAGCAGCGAAAAGAACACTATCGACGTACCGTCGTTGACGAGGCTTTCCCCCTCCACGAGCGTCGCGAGTCTTACCGGAACGCGAAGCTCCTTGAAGAGGGCGACTACTGCGATCGGGTCGGTGGCCGCTACCAGTGCGCCGAACACCAGGCCCTGCCGCAAAGTGAACCCGGCGCTCGGCGCCAGACCCCAGATCGCGACCGCGGTGCCGCTGCCGGCGATCACAATGGCGACGATTACTCCCGGTATCGCGAGCGCCGAGATCGCGACTTTGTTTCTGAGAAAGACTGCGGCGTCCATGTTGAACGCTGCCTCGAACAACAGGCCAGGAAGAATCGTCGCAAAGACGAGATCGTGGGTGAGATGCGGCGGATCGATCAGATGCGTCGCACCCAGCACAATCCCGGCGACGACCAGCGCCACGGTATACGGTATCTTCAGCCAGCGGGCGGCGATCGCGGCAGCAGTCGCAATCGAAAACAGGATTATGAGCGTCGTCTCAATGTGCATCGTGTGCGGTCGGTAATGGCAATCGTTCTGTCACTCGGTGAACTAAAAGTATAGGTACGGCGCGCGAAACGGGGCTTGAAGGTATTCGCGCAGAGGAACGATCCGACTTGAGCGGGTATCAGGGACAGACCTTTGGTGGCTGATACGCGCGCGCCAATCCCCATGAAAAAACGCGGAGGGTGAATGCCAAAAATCGAGTGGCGGTCGATCCTCGCGTTACTTACCGCGGGACTGATTGTTTCCAACGGATCGAAGTTTTCTTCTCCTTCGATCGGCGAGGCCGTCGCGACCGCTTCGTCGAACATCGCCGGTGGGCTGTCCAACGGCCCGCACCTGGGATTCGACACTTTCACTTATCCCGGCGACGATGCGATGCGCGCCTGGATAACCGCCGACAAGCCGTACAGGTGGGTCGGGTACTACCTGAGCGCGCCTTGCCATACCGACTCCTCGTGGGAAGGAAAGCGCGAAACGCTTGCTCAGATGGGTTGGGGAACGGCCGTCATTTACGTCGGCCAGCAGACGTGGGGGAGAACTCCGGGAGCGAAGGTCGCGGTTACGCGGTACGTGATCAAGCGCGTGCGCCAGTCAAAAACGCGGAATGGTAGGCGCGTTGTGAGCTACGTCTCGAGGCGTGTACCGATTCGGGTGTATGTGACACCGCGCGCCTCCCGAAATTCTAGCTGCTCGACGCAATTGGTTAACGCCGCACGCGGAACCGTCGATGCCAACGATGCGATTTCGAAGACGACAGCCGAGGGATTCTCCAACGGCACGGTGATCTTTCTGGACATCGAGCGAATGGACGCCGTCCCCACCGCCATGCGCGATTATTACCGGGCCTGGACCGCGCGCGTCGTTGAAGACGGCCGCTTCCAGCCCGCGTATTACGCGCACAGCTTCAACGCGAATCTCATCTACGGCGATGTGAAGCAAGTGCTCACCGCCGCGGGCGATTCTGTCGACCCGCCGTTCTGGATCGCCAGCGGCCGCGGATTCGCGGAAGACAAGCTTCCATCTGAAGTGGGGCACGCCTTCGCCCAGGTGTGGCAGGGACTGCTGGATGTAGTTGAGACGCACAACGGCGTGAGACTTCCAATTGACGTGAACGTCGCGGAAATGCGGTCGCCCTCCCTCCCGGCGGAAGGCGAGTAGCTCCTCGCGCTATTTGACGCGGGTGATAAAGTCCTCGCGGTGTGGCGGCCGGAAGATCAGATCAACGGCCAGCCATGTGGTTTTCGCGAAAGGATAACAGAACACGGCGCCGAGCACGGATAGTACCACGCCGCCGTATTGAATGGCGTCCCATGGGGGATTGGGCCAGGTCAATACCACGACCACCAGAAAGCCCAGCGCCAGAAGGACTTCGACGGCTATGAGGTTGAGCGTGTAGGCGCCAATGAAGTAGTCGGATTCCCCCCGCTCGAGAAGCATCCCGCAGGTCGGGCACCGCTCTCTCATTTTGAAGAAGCCATAAAAGAGTCCCCGCCCTCCGCAGTTGGGGCAGCGGAGCAGGAGCGCCCTCCCCAGGAGTCGCCACGGAGACTGGCGCGATATGTCAGGCCGTGCGTTGATCGTCATGCGCGGGAGGCGGAGAAGGGCGGTCTTCGCATTGATTATAACGGGGCCGGGCGCGTCATTTCAGGACGAGCGGTCAGCTCCCGCTACTCTGGGGGCTTGGCACCAATCCTCAACCCTTTACTCCCAGCGGTTGTCAGAAGGTCGACAATGGAATTGGCAGCCTACGAGTCTCGGAGCTCGGTGAACGATATCCAATTGGTCACGCGGGTGGTTGCTGGCGATGCCGCTGCCGAGCGTGAGCTATACGAGACATACGTCGATCGCATTTACCGGCTGACATTTCGTCTGGCTGGTGAGGACGAGCTCGCGCGGGATTTCACGCAGGCGACCTTCATCCGTGCCTTTGAAAAGATAGGAAGCTTTCGAGGGGAGTCGTCGCTTTCCACCTGGCTGCATTCTATCGGGCTGTCGGTGGCGCTGAACGGACTTCGGAAGACGAAGCGGATCAGGAATCGAGAAGGACCGATGGAAGAGGGGCTGACGGTCGGGGTCACGCCGGTTGAGGCGGAGCCCGACCTCAAGGAGAGCCTTGCGAGGGCGATCGACTCGCTGTCGGACAAATACAGGGCGGTATTCGTGATGCACGATGTCGAGGGTTACACGCACGAGGAAATAGCGGGCTCTTTGAGCATTCCGATTGGAACGTCAAAGTCCCATCTCTTTCAGGCGCGCGGCAAGCTGCGAATCGCGCTGGCCGATTTTGCACCGGAGTGGGTGTCATGACTGAAGACAATTTCGAGGAATTCCTGAAGAAGGCGGCGCAGGGCTACAACGCTCCGCCTGCGCGCACTCCGCGCGAAGAGATGTGGAGCGCGATCCAATCGAAGCGCGCCGCGGGACCGCGGGTTGTTTACGGAGGTGGCTCGCGATTGCATGAATCGGCCCCGCGGAGATTCGGCTCAAGGGCATGGCTGGGCGCGGCAGCGGCGGCGTTGCTGCTTGTTGCGACCGGCGTCGGTATCGGACGTTGGACCGCCGGGCCGAGTACGGCCAAGCGTGTCGCTGTTAGTCCGGCGGCGCTGAAGCCGGAGGTGGTCGTCGCAACCGGATCGACTGGAAGCGATATCGCTTCTCAGTCCGGAAATGAATCGACCAACAATCTGGCTTCGTCGGGGGGGTCGAGACATCCCAGTGAGCGCGCCCGTGCCGGGGTCAGTTCGTCGGCGCAGGTTCCTCCGCGCAGTAACCTCGTGCCTCGGGTCGCAACGACGACGAGTCCAGACGCCGGCCCGAATTCGGCCTACCGGATCACGGCGATTCAGCACCTCAGTGAGGCAGAAGCGCTCCTGACATCGTTCAGATCCCGTCCAACCGCGGACCGGCAGATGGATGCACAGCTCGGCGCCTGGGCCCGCCGGCTGCTGAGCAATACCCGTCTGCTACTCGACTCACCCGTCGCCAACGATCCACAACGTCGTCCGCTGCTGGAAGATCTCGAGCTCGTTCTCGTGCAGATCGTCCAGCTGTCGCCCGGAAGCACGCCACAGGATCGCGACCTGATTGAGAAGTCGCTACAGCAGGACCATGTGATGACGAGGCTGCGCACCGCGATTCCCGCGGGCCCGCAGCGTGGTAGTTGAGGACCCTTCAATGACTATGAAAACCCTACTCACGGCAGCAGCAATAATTTCCTCGGCGGGATTTGGAGTCGGCAGAACTCCAACCAGTCGTCCTTCGTACAACACCAGCGCCGCGCCGATTGTGTTCGCTAGCGCCGACGCCCAGCTGAGCGAGGAGTTCGCCTCGCTCAATCGGCAGTCTGTTCCGCTTCCGCCAGAGCCGTGGGCGAAAGCCGATCCGGCCGACTCACTCTATCGCCTGGCGCGCGAGGCACTGTCGCGCGGTGACTACAAGCGCGCCGCCGAGATATTCCATCAGATCCCCGAGCGCTATCCGCAGTCCGTTTACGCGGGACAGGCGCTGTACTATGAAGCGTTTTCGCTTTATCGCACTGGCGGCGACGACGCGCTGAATACGGCGCGCGATCGCTTAAATCAACTGAAACAGCGCTATCCGTCGATTGCAAAGGGGGACGGAGCGACACTGATGACGCGTGTGTGCGGCGAGCTGGCAAAAAGGGGTGACGAAGCGTGTACGATGCTGATTGACAGCGCCGCCAACAAAACCGGCTCGAGAACCACTCCGGGATCTGGGGTTCGGAGTTGTCCATCGGAAATTGAAGATGAGGGCGATGGCAGGATAGAGGCACTCAACGCGCTTATTCAGATGGACGCCGAGCGCGCGATGCCGATTCTCAAACAAGTGCTGGCGCGTCGGGACGCGTGCTCCGCCGTGCTCCGTCGCAAGGCGTTGTTTCTCGTCTCTCAGAAGCAGACTACGGAGACAGCGAACATTCTGATGGATGTCGCGCGCAATGATCCGGATCAGGAGGTTCGCGAACAGGCCGTGTTCTGGCTGTCGCAGGTGCCGGGATCGACCGGTTTGCTCGAGGAGATTCTCAAGGGGAACGCCGACGAGGATATCAAGGGAAAGGCGCTGTTCTCCCTCTCCCAGCAGAACGAGCCGAGGGCACAGCAGATCCTTCGGGACTTCGCGCTGCGGGAGAATGAAAACAGCGACCTGCGAGAGAAGGCGATCTTCTGGCTTGGACAGCGGCGCTCCACCGACAACACCCAGTTTCTCCGCGCGTTGTACTCGCGTCTCACGAACGAGGACCTTAAGGAAAAAGTTCTGTTCTCGCTCTCGCAACAAAGGGGCGCGGGGAACGAGCAGTGGCTGATGAGCATCGTGGTCAACCCGAAGGAGGACGTCGAGCTGCGGAAAAAGGCGCTGTTCTGGGCGGGGCAGTCGGGGGTCGCGACGTCGGAGCTGGCCGGCCTGTACGATCGATTGTCAGACACCGGGCTGAAGGACCACATGATCTTCGTTCTCTCGCAACGGCAGAAAGATCCAGCGGCGAACAACAAGCTTTTCGATATCGCGAAGAACGAGAAGGACCCGGAGCTGCGCAAGAAGGCGATCTTCTGGCTTGGTCAGTCGCGTGATCCAAGAGCGCAGCAGTTCCTCATCGACCTTATCAACAAATGATAAACTCACGCATTGCATCGATCGCGAGGACGGCATTGGCCGTACTCGCAGCGGTTGCGTGGATCCCGCAGTCGGGCTCGGGGCAGAGCATTGCCAGCAGAGTCGCTCGCGTCTCGAACGGAACTGTGCGCATGACGTTTGCGGCCAAGCCGGGGATCTGTGGCAGCGGCAACTCCATTCGCCACGAGAACGGCCCCGGCAGCACGAATTGGGGAAACTGGAACGAGTCGCGGGATGTCGAGTGGGACAACGAATGCAGCATGGGCCCGGCGCGCGTCGTTCTCGATCGCAGAAACGGCGAGCTGTCGGATCTTCGTTTCTACGTCGGTGGCCGATGGAGACCCGCGGGCAGCGACGTCGTCGATCTCGGCACCGTTTCGGCCCACGAAGCCGCGGACTATCTGGTCTCGATTGCTCAGACCGAGAAGGGCAGCATGGGCTCGAAGGCGATCTTCCCGGCGACGATCGCGGACAGCGCGGTAATCTGGCCCGCCTTGTTGAACCTGGCGCGGAACGCGGACGTCCCGCGCAACACGAGAACCCAATCAGTGTTCTGGCTGGGGCAGGCGGCCGGCGATGCGGCGACGCGCGGCCTCAACGATCTCGTTCTCGACAATCGCATCGATCGAGAAGTGCGTGAGCAGGCAGTGTTCGCACTCTCGCAGCGTCCTCGCGACGAGGGAATTCCAGCGCTCATCGCCGTCGCGCGCACCAACAAGGACCCCGAGATCCGGAAGAAGGCGCTGTTCTGGCTGGGACAATCCAACGACCCCCGCGCGCTCGATCTTTTCGAGGAGCTGTTGACGAGGAAATAGTCGTCACCGGCGAGGCGAATCATTGCGAAGGGGGATGCGTGTAAATAGCATCCATCTTTCGCATCCAGGGTCGTCGTGGATTTCTCGCACCTTTCGGCACAGCTCTCGTCGAGCCCGCTCACCGCCCTGCCGATTCTTTTTATCGCGGGCGTGCTGACGAGTCTCACACCCTGCATCTATCCGATGATTCCGATCACCGCCGCGATAGTTGGAGGGAGCTCCGTCGGAGACGCCCCGCGCCCGCGTGCGCGGACGGTCTTACTCACATTTGCATACGTGATTGGCCTGGCGACAGCGTACGCGTCACTCGGCCTGTTCGCCGGCCTCAGCGGCACGATGTTCGGCTCGGTGAGCACAAATCCCTGGCTTTACTTTGTGATGGCCAATTTGCTCGTCATCGCGTCGCTCGCGATGCTCGATGTGATTCCCGTTCGCCTGCCGGCCGCCGTTCTTGCGCGCGCCTCCACCGCTGGCGAAGGTGGCAAAGTTTCCGGAGCGCTGATAATGGGAGCGGTCTCGGGCCTCGTTGCCGCACCTTGCTCCGCGCCCGTCATGGCGGCGGTCCTCACGTGGGTCACTGCCACCAAGAGCGGCGTGCTCGGATTCATCTACCTGTTCGTGTTTTCTCTGGGGATGTGCACGTTGCTGGTGCTCGTCGGACTTTTCAGCGGCGGCCTCGCGCGGCTGCCGAGGGCGGGCGAATGGATGGTCTGGGTAAAGAGACTCTTTGCGCTGATCATGTTGGGCGTTGCGGAGTATTACTTTGTGCAGATGGGTCAGCTTCTCATCTGAACCCGGTACCCGGTACCCGGTACCCGGTACCAGTTACCCGACCCTCTACACCCGGACCCCGAGCTACCATGTCGTCACGCCGCACCAAGCTCGCACGATTGTCTTTTGCCGCGGTATTCACGGCCGTGTTTGCCGCACCCGTCTTGGCCCAGGATCTGGGCATCGAGGTTGGATCTGCCGCGCCGGCCGTCACGGTGCAGTCGCTCGACGGCAAATCGGTCAACCTTGGACAGTACATTGGCAAGACGCCGATGCTGATCGAGTTCTGGGCGACGTGGTGCCCGAATTGCCGAGAGCTGATGCCGACGCTTCTCGCAGCGGAGAAGAAGTACGGTCGAAGAGTCAAGTTCGTGAATCTGGCCGTGGCGATAAACCAGTCTCCCGAAAAGGTGCGGAGATTTCTCACCGCGCATCCATTGCCGCACGACACTTTTTACGACACGGATGGAAACGCAGCGGGAGCCTTCGACGCTCCGGCGACCTCGTACGTAGTCGTATTGGACAAGTCGGGGAAAGTTGTCTATACCGGACTGGGCGGAAAGCAGGATCTGGAGACCGCGCTCAAAAAAGTCCTTTAGACCGCGCGCTTCACGCATGAAAAGAAGGCCGCGGATTATTCCGCGGCCTTCTTTTGCTATTTTGCCGAGTCGGGTTTCGGCGGTGGTGACAGACTGTCGACGATTGCAGCGAGCTCGGTATACGCCGATGGAGTGAGAACCTTGAATGGTTTGGTCACATACCCAATTCGGCCATCGGGACGAACGACGAACAGGGAGCGGTTGTCCACTTTGTTCTTGGCGTCGTAGGCACCGTATAGCTGGCCGACCACACTGCCCGGATCGCTGGCAAACGCTACCGGGAAATCCTCCTCGCGCGCCCACGAGGCGAGCGTGGTGTCCGCATCGACACTGATTCCGATGACGGTGACGTTGCGGCCGTTGTTGAAGAGCGTGGCGTACTGATCCCGGTACGCCTCCATTTGGATGGTTCAGCCCTTGGTCCGCGCCTGATAGAAGAATGCGAGCACGACTGTGCGGCCGCGGTAATCGGAGAGCCGAACCGGTGTTTTGAGCAGGCCGTACCGCGTCGCACCGTTCAGGGAAAAGTCGGGAGCCACATCATTCACGCCAGGGCCGGACGGGGTCCCAGTTTGTCCTTCTGCGATACCCAACGCGGTAAGGGACGCCGCTGCGAATGCCAGAGTTGTTATGCGATTACGAGCAAGCATGGCTTAATCCTCAGTGCGATACGGAGGCAAGTCTATAGTCCGGACCGTGCCTCGGCTAGCCGCAACCCTCCATCGAAGTCTTGCCCACTGCATGGACTCCTCTGCGACTGAAACACGACGCCGTTCAAACCGTAGGGAACCAGGGGTTGTCTAACCCGTTTACACCGAAAGGAGCTCATCGATGAAGCGACAAATTCGCGGCGCGGCATTCGCGGCCGCACCATTTCTAATCAGTTCAGCAGCGCATGCCCAGTATTCGAGCAACGCGTACACGGCCCCCCGCAATGCCATCGTAGACGCGGCCGGCGCCAGGAGAGTGGAAGTCGAAGCGGGGGCTGGGAGTCTCCGGGTGGAAGGCAAGGCCGGACTCAGGCAGGTACAGGTCACCGGAACGGCCCGCTCGTCGTCGCAACAGTCCCTGAATGAGATCAAGCTGATTGCCGAGCGCCGCGGCGATGTCGTTTTCATCAAGGCTGATATGCCGGAAGACAACTGGCGCTCCGGCAACGGCTCCAACTACTCAGCTGCACTCGACCTCGTAATTCAGGTGCCTCAGGGCCTCAACGCGGAAATCTCCGACGGCAGTGGCGACGCCCGGGTGTCGAATGTGGGCTCCCTCGAAGCCACCGATGGCTCGGGCGACTTTACCGTGATTGGAGCGGCGGGGACCGTTCACATCACCGACGGTTCGGGCAATCTGAAGATCGAGAACGTCGGCGGCGACCTCTCCGTCAACGATGGATCGGGCGACATCGAGGTCCGCAATGTTTCGGGCTCGTTCACGGTCGAGGCAGATGGGTCGGGCGGCATCTACGCCACCGACGTACGCGGCTCGGTGATTATCGAAAACGACGGCTCGGGGGGTATCGACGTGAAGAATGTGGGCAAGGATTTCCGCGTCGATCAAAAGGGGAGCGGAGACATCGACTACGTCGATGTCTCGGGAAAAGTCGATATCCCGGATAACCATCGCAATCGTCATCGCGGAGGCAACGACCGGTAGTTCTGCTTGGGGAGCGTTGAGTGTACGGATGCGCACGGTTATTGCCGCTGTCCGTCGTTAACTGCGCGGAAAACAGGAGATCGAGTAGAGGGTCTCACGAGGGAAGTTTTTCCGCCCTCCAATGGAGAATGAAATGCGTTTTCTGACCTTAGGTTTTTTTGCTCTTGCCATGCTTCCCGCTATTTCGCAGGCTCAGCAATCGGCCCAGCTGTCAGCCAAGGGACCGACCGTACAGGCGGCAGCTGTCGGCTTTAGAGTGACCGATGCCAAGGTTGACGCTTCGACCAAGAGCACCGCGGCCCCCATTGTCCAGAGACATCAGGGACAGGATGTCGCGATGATGGCTGTGGGAGTGGGTGCAATGATCGCGGGCGCCCTCATCGGCGGAACGGCCGGCACGATCATCCTGATCGGCGGGGCAGCGGTGGGGTTGTTCGGCCTCTATCACTACCTCGAGTAGGGAGCGCCAGCACGCCTGCCTCGGCGAGCAGCACACAGGCACGGCGGGAATTCCGGCTAAGCCTCACCTTCGATGTGAAGCGTCCCTGAGCTGACCAACACTGAAGTGCCGCCGACTCGGATTGCCTCGAGTTGGCCGCGCTTCAGATCGACCTCAAGCTCCAGCCTGCTCGGTCTTCCCATCTCGACGCCCTGATCCAGGGTCCAGCGGATGGTTCCATCGCGCGTTTCCGACCGAAGGGCAAGAAACCCGGCGAGAGCCGCGGCTGCGGAGCCAGTCGCGGGATCCTCGCCGATGCCGATTCCCGGCGCGAACATTCTCGCCCTGATGTGGCCGCCTTCGAAGATATTGCTCCAGTCTTCCGTGCTGAACACGAACATCTCCGGGGCCCAGTATTCGCGCAGCGCCTGCTCCCACTTGAGAGTGTCGACCCTTACCCACGACAGCATCTCGGGCTTCTTGAGTGGGATGAACAGAAATGGAACTCCGCAGGAAACCGCTTCCGGCTCTATCATGTCATCCGCCACAATGTGACTTGGCTCGAGCGATAGAACTTCGCACAAGGTCTCGGGAGGCGGTGGAGGATCGTTGATCTCAGGAAGGCGCGCCGCCGTCAGTTGAGCGAACACCGGCTTGCCATCCTTTGAGCGAATGAGAACTGACACCGGACCAACGCCCTCTTCGAGCACTACCCGGGTCTCGTCGCCCGGGAGCGGGATCTCGCCGATCGACGCGAGAACGAACGCGCATCCCACGGTTGGATGTCCCGCGAACGGCAGCTCGCCGCGCGGAGTGAAGATGCGCACACGGCGTGTGTTCGTTTTGAGGTCGGGTGGAAATACGAACACGCTCTCCGAGTAATTGAACTCTCGCGTGATCGCGAGCATCTGGCGCTCGGAGAGGCCGCGAGCGTCCGGGATAACGGCCAGAGGATTGCCGCCGTGCAGGCAATCGGTGAAGACGTCGGCGGTGTGAAAGGCGTATGACATGCGCCGTAGAAAATGCGGACGCCCGGCGCTCGTGGCTACCTCCAGGGGTCAGGTAGGATCAGCCGGGAGAGGGGAGCGGAAGGACCCGTCCCAGCTCGGTTGAGCATCTTTGTTGACTGCGGGACTATGATTGGTTAGGTTTAAACCCTGAAACGCAACGATTGCGTGTCAGCGCCAGCGAACTTTTGAAGGGACCTGGGTTCTAAACCAGGTCTTTTTTTGGTTTTATGGCGGGCAAGAGCGGCCATTTCGGCCGCGAACAAACAGTAGTCGGCTCGGTACCGCACACACGGCACTCCGACACAATTGAATGAGGATGTACCGAACATGCGTACCACCGGCAAAGTAAAGTGGTTCAACGACGCCAAGGGCTTTGGCTTC
>JBBQFZ010000081.1:0-11403 GCA_038322455.1 Gemmatimonadales bacterium
GGCTACCGGTGAAGCCAGTCCCTTCTTCGCCTGGATCGCCGTGATCGCTGCCGTCAGCGTCGTCTTCCCGTGATCGACGTGGCCGATCGTGCCGACGTTTACGTGGGGCTTCGTACGCTCAAATTTCGCTTTGCTCATTTCTTATCTCGCCTTTGTGGTGACTTTATTGATGATCTCTTCGGCCTTCGACTTCGGTACTTCCTCATAGTGCGCGAACTCCATCGAGTAGACCGCTCTTCCCTGCGTCATCGATCTCAGCTTCGTGGAGTAGCCGAACATTTCCGACAGCGGCACCTGCGCATCGATCACCTGCGCTTCGCCGCGTTGATTCATTCCACCGATACGTCCGCGCCGCGATGAGAGATCGCCGAGGACGTCGCCCATGTACTGATCGGGGGACACGACTTCGACCTTCATGATCGGCTCGAGGATGATCGCTCCTGCTCTCTTTGCGGCTTCCTTGATCGCCATGGATCCCGCAATCTTGAACGCCATTTCGCTGGAATCGACGTCGTGGTACGAGCCGTAGACCAGCTCGGCCTTCACGTCGACCATGGGATAGCCCGCCAGCACTCCGCCTTCGAGCGCTTCGCGCATTCCCTGCTCGGCGGGCTTGATGAACTCACGCGGAATCGTGCCGCCGACAATCTTGTCCTCGAAGACAAACCCTTCGCCCTGCTTGGCCGGCTCGATATTGATCACCACGTGTCCGTACTGACCCTTACCGCCCGACTGGCGAATGAATTTTCCTTCCACCTTTTCAACGCGCTTCTTGATCGTCTCGCGATACGCCACCTGCGGGCGGCCGATATTCGCGTCGACTTTGAACTCGCGCTGCATGCGGTCGACGATGATCTCGAGGTGGAGCTCCCCCATCCCGGAGATGATCGTCTGCCCGGTCTCCTGATCGGAGTGAACGCGGAAAGTCGGATCTTCCTCGGAGAGCTTCTGTAGCGCGATCGCGAGTTTGTCCTGGTCGGCCTTGGTCTTCGGCTCGATGGCGACGTCGATGACGGGATTCGGAAACTTCATCGCCTCGAGAACGATCGGCGAATCTTCCATCGTCATCGTGTCGCCGGTGCGCGTCTCCTTGAGTCCGATTGCCGCCGCGATGTCACCAGCGTGAACTTCCTGGATCTCTTCGCGCTTGTTGGCGTGCATCTGGAGAAGGCGGCCGACGCGCTCGCGCTTGTCCTTGGTCGCGTTGTAGACGTACGATCCCGACGCGAGAACTCCGGAATAGACCCGGAAGAACGTCAGCTTTCCGACGAACGGATCGGTCGCGATCTTGAACGCGAGGCCGGCGAACGGCGCTTCGTCGTCGGGGGCTCTGGTGCCCATCTCGCCATTCGGGAGATGGCCTTCGACAGGCGGAACGTCGACGGGCGATGGGAGATAGTCGACGACTGCATCGAGCATCGCCTGCACACCTTTGTTCTTGAACGCGGCGCCGCAAAGCACCGGAACGATATGACCACCGACGGTCGCGCTGCGAATCGCGTGGCGAATCTCGTCGACCGTCAGCGCGGTACCGCTGAAGTACTTCTCGATCAGCGCTTCGTCGTGCGAGACGGCGGCCTCGATGACATCGTGGCGAGCCTTCTCCATCGCTTCACGGAATTCCTCGGGCACTTCCGCAATCTCGAACTTCTTGCCCAGCGACTCGTCGTCAAAGATGTACTGCTTGCGCTCTATGACGTCGATGTGGCCGGTGAACGTCTCGCCGGTACCAACAGGGAGCTGAATCGGGTACGCGTTTCGGGTGAGGCGATCCTTGATCATGCGCATGCAGCGATCGAAGTCCGCTCCGACGCGGTCCATCTTGTTGGCAAAGATCAGCCGCGGGACCTTGTAGCGATCGGCCTGGCGCCAGACGGTCTCGGTCTGCGGCTCTACCCCGGCGACAGAGTCCAGGAGCGTCACTGCACCATCGAGAACCCTGAGCGAACGCTCGACTTCAACCGTGAAGTCGACGTGGCCCGGCGTGTCAATGATGTTGATCCGGTACTCGATGTGGCTGCGCGTCCAGAAAGCAGTGGTCGCGGCGGACGTGATCGTGATTCCGCGCTCCTGCTCCTGCTCCATCCAGTCCATCGTCGCGGTGCCTTCGTGCACCTCGCCGATTTTGTGGGTCTTGCCCGTGTAGTACAGGACGCGCTCGGTCATGGTCGTCTTCCCGGCATCGATGTGGGCCATGATGCCGATGTTACGATAACGGTCGAGCGGGGTGTGGCGTGCCATGATCTCTGAAAACTCTCTCTGTAGAAGCCGCTCCAACAAACAGCTGGAGCCGGTGGTCTCAATTCAACAAAAACGCGGGTGGACCGTGGCGTCCCTGACGGGACCGGTATCCATCCGCTGCCGCCGGGTGCACTCGCAACTGTTTCGCGGGTGGGGACTCGAGGCGCGCCGACAACCGTCGGCGATCAATTTTAGTGTTCAACGGGGCGCGGTAACCCGCGTTCCGCCATAGCCTTGTAACCTAGCCGGGAAAAAAGCTAAGTCAATGGGACGGGTATCGAAAAAGATCGTATTGGCTATTGCAGTATTTTACTTTGTAGTATAAAGTACTCTATATGACATACCGACCACTGCTTGATAGCTCTTCCGCGGCAACCTGGACAGCCGCGCTTATCACCTCAGCTGTCGGCGCCGCCCTTCTATTCTCAGCTGAGGCCGGAATCAATTGGGCGATCTGGGTCTCCGCAGCCTCGGTCTCCGTGATAGTCTCACGTATCGCGGGTCAAAAGAGAGTCGACCTGCCCCTGCTCGTTCTGCTGACCTGGGCCACCGTGCTCAGCTTGGGGCTCGCCATTCGCGACACCGACTCGATCCGCCCTTTCGTCGTCATCAGCGACATGATGCTGCTCGGACTCTCGGTCATCGCAGTCGGTGCCGAATCCTGGGGCGCCCTGTCCGCAAAATTGCTGGTGGTTGTCCCGTTCCTGGCACCCTTCCGGGCGTGGCGCGCCACCGCTCAGGAAACGGCGGACTCTCCCCGGTCAATTTCCTCGCCAAGAGCCAGGTCGATTGTCAAAGGCGCCCTGCTTTCGGCGCCGCTCGTGCTGGTCCTCATCGCTCTCCTCGGCAACGCGGATCCTGTAATACGATGGGGAACCGACCTAATCACTGGATGGCTTCCTGACCGGTCTTTCCTTCCCCGACTGTTGTTCTTTGGCTTTCTGCTTTCAATCACACTGGGCGTCAACTCGATCTCGTCCCGACAGGTCGGCTCGAACCTTCCTGAACTTCCAGCGGTGGCGCGCCGATTTTCGATTGGCCTTACCGAACAGCGAATGATGCTCTGGAGCGCCGCGATAGTCCTCTGGCTCTTTGTGGTGCTGCAGATCTCCTACCTCATTCACCCGCCGCCGGTAGCAGTAAACAGTGGCGTCACGTTCGCCGAATACGCGCGGCGCGGATTTGGAGAGCTTTCATTCGCGGCGACGATCGTCGTGGCCATCATCCTGGTTCTGGAATACACACGTCCGGCTGCCGCGACCGACCGCGACCGAAAAATGCTGGCTCGGCTCGAGTTAATGCTTCTCCTCGCCCTGGAGTTGGTGCTCGTCTCGGCGTTCCGCCGAGTAGTCCTATACGAGCAGGCATACGGCTTCACCACAGCGCGATTGTTTCCGCAGGCGTACATGGTCGCGATGGCGCTCGTGCTCATTGTGCTTGCAATCGAATTGGCACGGGGCTCGATCTCCATTTCCTTCGGAAGACGCGTCGCTGAGATCGGCCTCGGTGTTTTCACGATATTGGTCTTCTGGAACTACGAGGCGTGGATCGTGAATCGAAACATCGATCGTGCGGCGCAAAGCGGGAAATTCGACTGGGCCTACGCCAACCGGCTGTCAACGGATGCGATTCCCACACTCGTCGCTCGACGCGCGGATTTGCCGGCGGACGCTCGCGCCGGCGTCGACGCGCACCTCGCCTGCCTACCGCGCCCCTCGGATCGCAGATGGTTCGAGTGGAACAGGAGCGTTCGCAGCGCTGATCGAGCGTTACGTGGCTTGAACAGAGCGCCCTGCGTCGCTGCCGGCGCACCGCAGCCTCACGATACGTCTCTGACTACTGCGCCACGACCTTAGGTCGAACGAGCAAATAGAGAGGCCAGCTTAGCGCCAGCAGAATGAGCGAGTAGATGCTGTTTCGTGTATCGGCCGCAACCGCGCCCAAGAGAAACACTAGCGATACCACGAATACGCCCCACGTCGTCAATGGGTGGCCCTTCGCCCGATACGGCCGAGGCGCGGCTGGCTCCGTCTTTCGGAGCCTGAGGAGACTGCCAAAGGTCAGAACGTAATTCGCCACGAAAAAGAACGCGGTAAGGGCGATGACCAACTCGACCGTCCCGGTAAGGATCATCGCCAGCACGACTATCGTACTCAGCAGCAGCCCCACCACGGGCGTCCCGCCAACATTCACCCGCTCGGCGGCCGGCAGAAATCCCTGGGCTCCGAGGCGATAGAGCACCCGAGACGCCATGAGCTGGAACGCGTTGACGGCGCTGAGGAGCGAAACGATCGTCAGAACTCTGAGCGCGGTATCGCCTTGTGGGCCCAGAACTGCGCGCGCTGCCGCGGCAGCGGCGAGGGGCGCGCCTGCGATCTTCGACATTGGGAGTACATAAAGAAAGGCGACATTCACGAGGAGATAGATCACCGCGATTGAAGCAAGGCCACCAAAAATGCTCCGGGGAATGTCCCTTCCGGGATTCTTCACCTCTCCCGAGAAGTAAGTGACTGCATAGTAGCCGTCATAGGTGAAGATCACGGCCTGCATCGAGATCACCAGCGCGGTGAAAAGCGCGAAGCCGTGTGGCAGATTTACGTTCTTCTCGCGCACGGCGCTGAACCCAGGCCCCAGCGCAAAGCACGCGACTATTAACGCAATGAACGCCGCGGTTTTCGCCACCGAAGTAACGGTTTGCGCTCGGCTTCCGGCCATTACGCCGGCCCACTGGATCAGCGCGAACGCGATTACGACGGCGGAAGCGATCGGCGTTGACAAGCCCATCCCGACGCCAGTGAGAGCTACGAAATATTCGCCCACCAGCAACGCTCCCACCGCCGCGCTGCTACATGTGGAGAGCCAATCACTCCAACCCATAACGAAACCGGGGAACGGTCCGAGGCCGCGTCGCACGAACACCATGAAACCGCCCGACTCCGGCATCATGGTTCCCAGTTCCGCGAGCGCATTGGCCCCGAGTCCGGCGTAGACAGCGCCGAGTATCCACACGCCGAGGAAGAGCGGGGCGCTTGGCAAGAGCTGGGCGATCTGCCCGGGCGTGCGAAGAATTCCGCTGCCGATCGTGTTCCCGATAATGACGGAAATTCCGAAGAAGACTCCGAGAACGGTCAGCAGCCGCCCCACCGGACGCGCCGGGATCGTACTCTCAGTTTTCTGAGTGGGGAGCGGTGAGCTCAAACGCTCGTTACCGCTGACCCTGCTCAGCGGCTCCGGGCGGCCGCTGCATAAAGTCCGCGAGCAGCTGGTGGAAATGGTGTGTCCCCACCTCACGCCGCTCCGAGTACCGGCCCCGGTCGTAGAGACGCGACCGCACTCCGCGCTGCACGGACTCGACAACTTCCTCGTCTTCCATTTCTACGCGATGCAACCCAGCCCCGACACCGCTCTCACGTAAGGCCTGCTTCCACACATAGGAGTGAAACGCGACCCTTGTTCGCCCGGCCGCGAGCGGCGTCACGACATTGAGCGACAATCCCCACGGGTAAAAGTTGAACATGATGTTCGGGAAGAACCAGAAATAAAAGGCGCCCACGCGCTCTTTTGCGTTCGGATGATCTTTCGGAAGATCGAACGCCGGCTCGCCCGCCTTTGATATCCCAAGCTGAAGATTGCCCCATCGGAATCTCTCCGTGCGATAGCCGGAGTAGTCGAGCCGTTCGGCCAGCCCGGCGTGCACGTACGGGATGTGAAATTCTTCGAGGTAGTTGTCGCAGTAGAGCGCCCAGTTGGCGTTTATCAGGTACTCCTGAGACGTCGCGGCATCGCGTGTGAACTCGTCGAGCGGCATCCAGGAGACGCGCTCCCGAACGGGAGCGATCCATTCATCGAACGGCATCTCGGGAGCGAGCCCGCTGAAGAGCAAAGGCCCGAACCGCTCCAGCGCCAGCTGTGGAAGGTTGTCCTTCTCGGATGGAAACCCGACCGTCGTATCGAACTCCGGCATCGAGACGAACTTCCCGTCGAGTGAGAATCTCCGTCCATGATATCTGCAGCGGAGCGATTTCGCGTGGCCCTCACCCTCGACCACGATCGCGCCACGGTGCGTGCAGACGTTCGACAGACAATGAGCCGCCCCTTCACCATCTGTTGTAAGAACGAGCGGCTCGTTGAGACAGCCGTCTAGTAGAGTGAGCGGTGATACGCGGCCGGGAGCTTTGACGCGAGCCGCATCGCCTATCCACTGCCAGCTCCGTGCAAAGACTCGGTCCTTCTGAAGCTCGAAGTAGTCCGGATCGGAATAGACGCGCGCCGGAAGGGTCGATGCACGGCGAATGTCCTTGTCGATCTCGAAATCACGTGGTGCCATGCGGCGAATCTATTCTTCGAGCATCGCGACGCCAGAGTGGCACATCGGGGGTTGCTTGCTGCTCCTAGATCTCGCAAAGCCCCCCGTACGTCTCCGGCCTGCGGTCCCGGTAGAACTGCCACACGTTGCGTACCTCGCGAATCTTGTCGAGATCGAGCTCCGCCGTGAGTAGCTCGTCCTTGTCGCGGCTCGCCTGTGCCACGATCTGTCCGCGCGGATCGCAAAAGTAGCTTTGGCCGTAGAACTCCCCGATGTTCCACGGCGCCTCGACACCAACACGGTTGATCGCACCGACGAAGTAGGCATTGGCCACCGCGTGCGCTGGCTGCTCGAGCTTCCATAGATACTCGGAGAGCCCAGCCACCGTCGCCGAAGGATTGAACACGATCTCAGCCCCATTCAATCCAAGCTCCCGCGCTCCCTCGGGGAAGTGGCGATCGTAGCAGATGTAAACGCCGATGTCGGCATACTTGGTCTTGAACACAGGGTAGCCGAGGTTTCCCGGCTTGAAGTAAAACTTTTCCCAGAAACCCGGCGCGGTGTGGGGGATGTGGCTCTTCCTGTACTTGCCGAGGTACGTGCCATCCGCATCGATCACCGCCGCGGTATTGTAATAGACGCCCGTTCCGTCCTCTTCATAGATCGGTACGACGATCACCATGGAGTATTTCTTCGCGACCTCCTGCATCAGTCGTGTCGTCGCCCCGTCAGGAATCCTCTCGGTCGAATCGTACCATTTTGGATTCTGCTCGGCGCAGAAGTACGGGCCCGTGAAGATCTCCTGCATGCAGATGATCTGTACGCCTCCCTTCCCCGCCTGGTCGAGAAATTTCATGTGCTTCTCGATGTTGGCTTCGCGGATCTTCTCGAGAGGTGCGTCGGTCGGTCCTGCGTGCGACGCCTGGATGAGACCACACTTCACGACACGGGGCATCGCGCTATCTCCCTATGGGTTTTGAGAAATCACCTTGCGGAGCAATTGCCCGTCCCCGCATCAGCAGCCAGTAAATAAGGAAGCTGAGACCGAATGTGACGAACCACGCGTACGAATAGAGTTGATCGAAAAAATCCGGGTGCGCCACCCTGCCGCCGGGCGTGGTGGCCGCCCTCACGAATCCGGGAATCACAGGCAGAATTGCCAGGACGAGTGCGACTACCGCGCGCGGATTGACACCACGAGTGTAGCTGTAGCGCCCGCTCATTCGGAATAGATCCTCGACGTCGAGACGCTGCCTCCGCAGCAGCCAGTAGTCACAGATGAGAATTCCGCCCAACGCCCCCATCAGGCTCGAGTAACCGATGAGCCAGGTAAAGATGTACGCGCCTGCTCCGGCGTAGAGCTTCCACGGCATCATCAGAATGCCGATGATCGCCGTGATGATTCCTCCCGTGACGAAGCTGATGCGCTTCGGACTCAGATGGGAAAAATCATTGGCCGGCGAGACCACGTTAGCGGCCATGTTCGTATGTAGCTGCGCCGCCAGCACTACGAGCGCGGCAAAGATTATCAGCACTGGTCCGCCGATCATTGTCACCAGCACGACCGGGTCCCACACAGCTTTGCCGAAGATCACGATCGTCGCACTGGTAACCGCCACGCCAATGAATGCGAAAGTCGTCATCGTCGTCGGCAGTCCAAGTGCCTGCCCGGTGACCTGGGAGCGCTGACTCTTCGCGTAGCGCGTGAAATCCGGGATGTTGAGACTCAGCGTCGCCCAGTATCCGACGTTTGCGGTGAGTGCCGGCGGAAAGAGCTTCCAGAACGACACGTTTTGGGTCTGCCCCTGCAGTCGCTGAGACTCCGCCAGAATGTGACCCAGTCCACCGCCGTTTCGAATTCCCCATACAAGAAGCAGTATCCCGCCCGACAGAAGAAATGGCGCCGCGTAGCTGCCGAGTAATTTGATGCCTTCAATTCCCCGCGCGATGATCGCGACCTGGAGGAGCCAGAAGAGCGCGAATGCCAGCGCGACGCCCCAGGTGACGGTGCGCCAGGCGGGCCACGCCGCGACGAAAAGAGTGTTGAGAGCGAGAGCGCCAATCCAAGTTTGAATTCCGAACCAGCCGCACGCGACGACCGCGCGAAGCATCGCCGGAATGTTTGCCCCACGCACGCCGAAGCTCGCCCGGCACATGACCGGAAACGAAATTCCGTACTTCGTTCCAGCGTGCGCGTTGAGAACCATCGGAATCAGCACGATCACGTTTCCGAGAAGAATCGTCATCAGCGCCTGCCACCACGTCATGCCCTCCTGCATCAGGCCAGAGGCAAGTGTATACGTGGTGATGACCACGCTCATCCCGATCCAGAGCGCGGCGATGTTATAGGTCGACCAGGTACGCCTCGACGGCGGTGTGGGCGCCAGATCCTTGTTCCAGAGGGGACTCGCCTCGATGTCTTCGGAGACCGGGACCGCTTCGGGCGAGTATGTCGCGCCCGCGGCCACGCCCGTCACGTCGCGAGACCCGCGGTCTTGCGCGGGAGCCACTGCCCGCGTCCTTCCTGGCCGACGACCTTATAGTCGTCGACGATCACCTCGCCGCGAGAGAGTGTGGTGCGTGAGAAGCCCGCGAGATCCCATCCTTCGTACGGCGACCAGTCTGCATTCGTCTCCATCTTCGACGGCACGACCTTGTGCGTCTTCTTCGGATGAATGATCGCAACGTCGGCATCGGCGCCGACCTGAATCGCGCCCTTCCGCGGATAGAGTCCCATGATCCTGGCGGGATTCGTCGAAAGCTTGGCGCACATCTCCTCGATGCTGATCTTCCCGCCGAGCACGCCGTGCGTGTAGGTGAGTGGCAGCAGCGTCTCGAGACCGGGCATTCCCATTGGGATCTTGGTCCAATCGCCCTTCCACATCGCCTTCTGCTCGCGATTGAAGGTGCAGGTGTCGGTAGAAATGACAGACACTTCGCCACTGTGCAGGCCTTTCCACAGGCGCTGGACGTCCTTCGGTTTCTTGAGCTGAGGGCAGCACGCGAAGAGATGTCCGTCTTCACGCTCAAAAACCGAATCGTCCAGCACCAGATACTGCACGCAAGTCTCGGCAAGCACCGGGACACCCCGCGCTTGCGCGGCACGAATGATGTCAGCCCCTTCCCCGGTCGACATGTGCACTATGTACAGCTGCCCGCCCGTCACCTCGCACCATTGCACCGCGCGCTGAATTGCTTCGGCCTCGATGAAGTTCGGCCGGGTCATCGGATGCAGCCGCGCGCCGTACTTCTTCATCAGCTCCGGCGTGTGCGAGCGCGCGATCAGCTCGTCGAGCACCCGCGCCGACTCGGCGTGCACGAGAAGCATCGTTCCGTATTCCTTCATCTTCTCCAGCGTGCCGAACATCGCGCGGTCATCGGACTGCCACCCCTCGGATTCATAGATCATGAATTCCTTGAAGGTGGTAAAGCCGCGGTCGACCATCCCCTTGATCTGATCCTTGTGCTCGTTCCAGCGCGTGATGCAGATGTGGAAGGTGTAGTCGATGAGCGACTTGCCTTCCGCTTTCTTCATCCAGTTGTCAGCGGCGTCGTTGAGCGATTCTCCCGCGTACGGAATTGCGAAGTCGATCAGTGTGGTGACCCCGCCGCGCGCGCCGGCTCTCGTCCCCGTCCGATAGTCGTCGGCCGAAACCGCTCCCATGAACGGCAGCTCAAGATGGACGTGAACGTCGAGCACGCCGGGAATCACATGGTGATCCTTCGCATCGATCACCTTCGTCGATTTGTCGCCATCGAGCGTGACGCCCAGAGCGCTGATCTTCTCGCCCGTTATCCCGACATCGCCGACAAACGTCCCAGCCGGGGTGATGATGTTACCACCCTTGATGATCCGGTCGAATTGCACCGATCTGGTACTCCTATAGTGTTGTTAGCGCGCGGCAGCGGCGAGCGCGCGATCCAGAACATCGATCGTGAAGTCTGCGTCTTCAGCGGTGATGCACATCGGCGGCTTGATTCGCAGGACGTTCCCGTCGAGCCCACCTTTCCCCAGAAGTACGCCCATCTCGCGCGACGCCTCCAGCACCGAGGCAGTCTCCTGCTTCGCAGGCTCTTTCGTTCCCCTGTCCCGAACGAGCTCCACGCCGAGCATGAGTCCCATTCCGCGGACATCTCCGATGAGCTGATGGTGCTTCGCCAACTCGTGGATTCCATCCTTGAGTCGTTTGCCGAGGACGCGTGAATTCTCCTGCAGCCCATCTTCGTCGATTACGTCGAGCACGGCCAAACCCGCCGCCATGCACACCGGATTGCCGCCGAACGTATTGAAGTGAATGCGCTGCGTCAGCGCTTGCGCGACATCCATCCGCGTCGTGACGGCCCCGAGCGGAACGCCATTGCCAAAGCCCTTGGCCATGGTGACGAAATCGGGGACGACGTCGAAGTTCTCGAATCCCCAGTAGTGATCGCCAGTTCTGCCGAATCCGGTCTGCACTTCGTCGGCAATGCACAGTCCCCCGTTGTCCCGGGCGATCTTGTACGCCTCCTTCAGGTAGTTGCGGGCCCCGTGTGTCGCTCCTCCGACGCCCTGAATGGGCTCGGCGATGAAAGCCGCGATCTTCCCCGGCGTGGAATAGCGGATGATGCCAAGAATGTCCTCGGCGCTCTTCGATGCGATTTCCTCGGGCGAACCCGTGAACTGGCTGCGGTACGGATCCGGAGACACCGCGTGGTGAATGCCAACCGCACCGGGGACCGGAAACTTCCAGGTGTTGTGGGACGTGAGTCCCATCGCGCTCGGCGATCCACCGTGGTACCCATTGCGCAGCGCCACTACGTCGGTGTTGCCGGTGAAAAGCCTCGCCATGGTGACAGCGAGATCGTTCGCTTCGCTT
>JBBQFZ010000082.1:0-11160 GCA_038322455.1 Gemmatimonadales bacterium
TGCCCGCTACCCGGTGCCCGCTACCCGGTGCCCGCTACCCGGTGCCCGCTACCCGGTGCCTGTTGTCCGATATCCGACTACAGCGCGGCGGAGAGCCGCGCGCGGCGATCAACTGCCCTCTTCGATTCCTGCGTGGAAGGGAAGCGTCTTTACGATCTCTTCGATCTGTTTCTGGATCAGCTCGAGCTCCTGACTCGCACCCTCCGAGTCGAGCATGCCATGGCGCATCGTCACGGCGACGCGGTTCATGTACTTGATCTTCGTGATGATCTCTTCGGTTGCGCGACGGAGCCTGATATAGCGTCTCTTATCGGCGAGGGCGCGGTGGCAGCGGCGCTCGAGATCCTGCGGGGTGAGCTTTCTGGCGACTTCGACTGCTTCGGCGATCGTGCGGCCCGGAACGGCGCCGTGGTCGGGGATGCCCATCTGATCGCTGTTCGGATCGCTGAACCAGAGCCTGCCGATGTACTCCACTCCGTCATAAGCAAGACGGAGCGCCACTCTGTATTCCTTACCGTCGACCGTTATGGAGCTGATCGCGTGCTGTGTGACGCCTGAGTCTGATGTCATAGCTGATTTACAGCTCTATTCGGACGATTTGGTTTCATCAAGGAATGAGTCGAGTGCCGCAAACAGCCTGTCAGGCTGTTCAACGTACGGCACGTGGCCGCAGTCGTCCAGAACCACGAGCTTCGTGCCAAGTGCGCGCGAAGCTTCTACGGAAGACGCGAGTGGAATCGGATCGTCACGCCCATGAATGATAATCGAAGGAAGGGTGGCCCTCTTCAGGTCGCTCACCAGATCGAAATTGCCCATGCTTTCCCACACCGATTGCTGCGCTCTCCCGACGACTCTGAAGGGCGTAAGGTCGCGTGCATTTCTCGGGTCGGCAAAATATCCAGCCACTCCGAGCTCGAACGCCCGTTGGCGATATGCGTCCGGATCCCGTTCCCTCAGTCCGGACCGCGTGAGCTCCGAGCGCATCTCTTCGATCTTCGGCTGCTGCTGCCTGCGGGCGAACTCGGCCTCGAACTGACGCCGGTACTCGCTGGTGAGGGGAGCGGGGCTGATGAGAGCCAGACGAGCGGGCGGGACCAGGTGTGGGTTCTTCCTTTGCTCGATGGCGTAGAGGAGCGCCAGCATCGCGCCCCACGAGTATGCGACCATGGAAAGCGGCTCCAGTCCAAACTCGGTGACGACTGCCCCAAGATCCTCGACGTGGATCTGCCACGTGACCAGCACGCGGGCGTCGGATTTCGATCGGCCACCGCCACGTTGGTCGTAAAAGAGGAGGTCGTATCTCTCTCCCAGATGAAGCATCTGGGGCAGCATGTAGCAGTGGTCGGCGCCCGGACCTCCGTGCAGGACGAGCAGCCGGGGTGCGCGCGGCTGGCCGTAGCTCGCCCAATAGAGTGGTGATCCCGTTGTAGTTGTAAATCCTTCCTCGCGCGGAGGCGGGATGGGCTTCGGCATTCGTGGAACCCGAGCTCAGCGTGCGGCGAAATCCGTCTTGGCCGTCACCGCCCTGCATGTCTCCGCGATCAGCTCCGCGGCGTGGTCCAGATCCTGGATGCTCACGACCTCGTTGGGCGAGTGCATGTACCGGTTCGGAACGGAGACGAGGCCGGTTGCGACGCCCTCACGCGCGATGTGAATAGCGTCCGCATCCGTGCTGGTTTCCCGTCCGGCGGCGTGGAGCGTAAAGGGGATCTTCCGGTCCTCCGCGGTCTTTCGCAGGAGGTTGAACACCACGGGAGAAATGATCGACCCTCTCGTAAGGACCGGACCTCCGTCGATCGCGGCTTCCCCGTGCTCCTTCTTCTCTACGCCCGGATGGTCGATCGCGAAGGTGACGTCCACTACTATCGCCATCTGTGGGCCTATGCACGTGGCGCAAACTCCGGCTCCGCCACCGCGATAGCCGATCTCCTCCTGCGTGGTCGCCACGGCGACGACTTTGGCCTCACCCGGCTTCTTGGAGTAGCGCCGCAGTGCCTCGAGGACCAGGAACGCGCCGATCCGGTCATCGATCGAGCGTGAGACGAGCTTGCCGTTGGGAAATTCCATCGTCCGCGAATCGATCACGCCCGCATCACCGACCGAAACCATCTCCTCGGCCTCCTTCCTCGTCTTGGCGCCGAAGTCGACCCAGACATCGACGAACTTTACCGCCTTCTCGCGCTCGTCCGGCTTGATGAGATGAATCGGCTTTCTGCCGACTACCGCGAACGCGTCGCCTTTGCGGCCTATAAAGCGCAAGCGCTGGCCGACCAGCACCTGAGGGTCCCACCCACCGATTGGCTGGATGTAGCCGTATCCCTGATCGTCGATGTAGTTGATGATGACGCCGATCTCGTCGATGTGGCCGGCCAGCATGACCGTCGGTCGACCGTCACCCTTAACTTCGGCCAAGCTGTTGCCCGCGACATCGCCGGTCACCTTTGCAAACTTTTTCGCCTGATCGCGCCAGACTTTGGCGGGCGCGGATTCGAAGCCCGAAGGGCCGGGAGTATCCAGCAGCTTCTTCAGGAAGGCGAGGGATTCAGCAGAGATCATGGTTCGACGGCTGGGGGCGGGGAAGACGGAACGCCCGAATATAGCACTCCTTACGAGCGGGCCGCACAGCATCCGCGCGAACGAGTCTTGCACTCCGATAGCGGATCTTGGCTCTCAGTCCCGAATCTCGCGCCCGATGAGAAATACAATCAGCTCTGCGTGGCTCTTTCTTGCGCTTCCGGTCTCACGACAAATCGACGCGCAGGTCACCGCGACGTCCGCACCCATCGCCGACGTCAGCTATCAGGTCACGTTCACTCGCGGGAGCGCCGCGCGGCATCTGGTGTCGTCGGCGATGACGTTCACCGTGGGCGGAAACGCGCCGGTCGTGCTGTCGCTTCCCGCGTGGACGCCCGGCGCGTACGAGATCGACAACTTTGCGCGCAACGTCTCCGGCTTCGCGGCCGAAGAAACCGGCGCGACACTGAGCTGGGAGAAGCTCGACCCGGACACGTGGCGAGTTCAGCCACAAGGAGCCGGCCAGGTTACGGTGCGCTTCGACTACCTCGCGGACAGTCTGGATAACGCGAACACCTGGGCCCGTCCCGATTTCCTGCTCTTCAACGGCACCAATCTTTTTCTCTTCCCGGAAGGCAGGGGATTCGACTTTCCCGCGAGCGTTTCCGTCAAAACCGAGGTAGGCTGGAAGATCGTGACCGGAATGGCTCAGACCGGACCGCGCACCTTCGCGTCCACGAACTACCATGATCTCGTCGACATGCCCTTCTTCGTGGGGCAGTTCGACGTCGATAGTGCGCAGATCGCCGATCGCTGGGTTCGATTCGCGACCTACCCGTCGGGCAGCGTGACTGACGGTCCCCGCATCGCCGTCTGGGAAACGCTCAAGCGTGTGATTCCGGTAGAGGGGAGAGTGTTCGGCGAGATCCCCTGGACCAGCTACAGCGTCATGCAGATCGCGGATCCGTCCTTCGGCGGCGGGTCGGGGCTCGAGCACCAGAACTCCCACGTCGACATCTACGGTCCCTCGCTGCTCGGGTCGCCTGTGATCATGTCGATCTACGCTCACGAGATCTTTCATTCGTGGAACGTGAAGCGTCTGCGCCCTGCCGATCTCTACCCGTACCGGTACGACCAGCCGCAACCGACGACTCTGCTCTGGATCACCGAAGGAATCACCGATTACTACGCCGATCTCGCTGAGATCCGGGGTGGGGTGATCAATCCGCAAGGGTTCTACGCCGCGACTGAAGACAAGATCTCGCAGGTGGCGGACGTTCCACCGACATCGCTCGAGGACGCGTCGCTGTCGACGTGGATCCATCCACGCGATGGCAGCTCGTATATCTATTATCCAAAGGGCTCGCTCGCGGGATTTCTGCTCGACATCATGATCCGCGACGCTTCGAACAACGCGAAGTCGCTCGACGGCGTAATGCGCGGCTTGTACGTGAGCGACTACAAGAACGGTCGCGGATTCACATCCGACGAGTGGTGGTCCGCGGTGAGCGGGGCGGCCGGCGGGAAATCATTCACCGACTTCTACGCGCGCTACATAGACGGTCGGGAGCCCTTTCCCTACGACGCAATCCTGCCACTCGCGGGACTCAGGCTCGTGCGCGATACGATCAACGAGCCGCGCGTCGGAATCGCGACCATCCAGGACAGCTCGGGGGTGCACGTGACTCAGATCGTCCCTGGAAGTTCGGCCGAAACGGCTGGGGTTCAGCCCGGAGATCTGCTGATGGCGATCGGTGGAATCAGCGCCGCGGATCCCACCTGGTCGGAGCAGTTCCGCGCGAAATACGCGCGCACGCCACAGGGATCAACGCTGCCCATCCTCATTCGCAGGGAAAGGCGGGAAATGACTCTGAACGCGCGGCTCGCCTTCACTCCACGGGTTGAATCCCATCTGGCGGAAGATCCACGCGCCTCGGCCAAGGCGCGCCGGGTGCGAGATGGGATCTTGAAGGGCACCACGACGCCGTGATGACGCAATCGCTCCGACCTACTTGAGGATTGCCTTGGCGATCGTCTGGAGCTGCATGTTCGACGTGCCTTCATAGATCGTTCCGATCTTCGCGTCGCGATAGAATTTCTCGACCGGATAGTCCTTCGTATAGCCGTAGCCGCCGAACAGCTCGATGCAAAGCGATGTCACCCGCTCGCACACCTGCGAGGAGAACAACTTTGCCATCGCGCCCTCACGCGCGATATCCTGCCCGGCATCCTTGAGTCGGGCGGCGTTGTAAACCATGAGGCGCGCGGCTTCCACTTCGGTCGCAGCCTGCGCGATCTGGAACTGGACTCCCTGAAATTCGGAGAGTGATTTCCCGAACTGCTTTCGCTCGCCCAGGTACTTGATCGTAGCGTTGATCGCGCCCTGCGCGACTCCGATCATCTGCGCTCCGATCCCGATGCGACCCTCGTTCAACGTGTTGATCGCGATCTTGTAACCCTGACCGACGGGGCCCAGGACATTTTCCTCGGGGACCTCGCAGTTGTCGAGGAGGAGCTCCACGGTGCTCGATGCGCGGATGCCGAGCTTGTCCTCCTTCTTGCCGACCTTGAAGCCCTTGAAATCGCGCTCGACTATGAACGCCGTGATGCCACGGTAACCGGCCGACGGATCGGCGTTCGCGAAGACGACGAACACTCCGGCTTCAGCGCCGTTAGTGATCCAGAGCTTCTGACCGTTGAGCACCCAGCGGTCGCCGCGCTTCTCGGCGCGCGTTGCGAGGCCGAAGGCGTCCGATCCGGACCCCGATTCCGAAAGGGCGTACGCGCCAACGACTTCGGAATTGAGCATCGGCAGGTACTTCGACTTCTGCGCGTCGCTTCCGTAGCGGTTGATGGGATAGTTGACGAGCGTGTTCTGGACGTCGCACACGATCGCCGCGGCCGCATCGACCTTGCTGATCTCCTCGACGGCCAGCGTCACCATGAAGAGCGATCCGCCGGCCCCGCCGTACTGTTCCGGGACTTCGATTCCCATGAGCCCGAGCTCGAAGTACTTGGGCAGCAGCTTAGGATCGATCCTCCCGGCGTTCTCCATCTCCATCACGCGCGGTCGAACTTCCTCTGCCGCGAAGGCGGCGACGGTGTCGCGGAACATCGTCTCCTCTTCGGAGAGGAGCGTCAGGGGCGCGGAACTCCCGCCCGTTTCACTTTGCATTGATGGGAACGTGCGCAACCGGCGATGCTGGGGTCAAGGCGTGCACGACCGCTGCGCGACGCTTGTGCCGGGTCGCTCGAAATCGAAACAACGTGAACGCCGCTGCGAGCTCGGCGGCGCCGAACACGTAACCGAGTACTTCTCTGATGCCGGAATCAGCGCCGGTGCCCAGAACCAAACCGTTCAATCCCACGACCAATCCAAGCGCCGCGTTGCAAAGGAAGAGGCGCACGCTTTCGCGCGTGTCGTGCACCTCGAGCGGATTGAGCTCCAACTCATCCCGCTTGGTATAGGCGTGATGGTAGAGTGCGGCGAAGACGGCAAAAATGGCGGCGAATCCGATTCCGTAAATCGCGAAGAGAACGGGCCAGTCGGCTGGCTCGATCGCCGGTACAATCCGCCCATCGGTGAGCTGAACAGTTCTTCCAAAACCGAGCGCTCTGTTGACCATCACGTTCGCGAGGAACTTGAACGGAAACACGAAGAAGAGTACGAATAGGAGCAGCGCGCCGTTCAAGATCACAACTCGCGTGTCCTCGAGGCCGTAACGGCGGAAGAAAATGAACTGCCGGTACCAGAGTGAGTAGAGGATCGAGAACGTCAGCGCGAACGCGATGAAGCCGCGCATCGTCTCGAGGAGCTGCCCGGATGTCCGCGGCACCTCGAGCGAAACGATGAGCAGCGTGATCGCGAATCCAAAGACCGTGTCGCTCAGTCCTTCCAGGCGGGATACTTCGCGGCTCCGCCACTGGAACTCGTGCGCCTCGGGGCTGGATCGCGCGATCAGGCGCTCGCGAAGCATCGGCTCAGGACCGGGTTTTCTGGGCTGCGGCGACGTTGGCGGCAACCGCGGACGTCCGGGCGCGACACGCGTCACCACAGAGCGATTCCGAGCACTCCGGATCCCAGCACTTATCGGCCTCGGCTCCGATCGGATCAAAGACGGGCTCGACGCCCGAGCGTGACAGCACGATCTCAGCGAGCTTCTCGTGGACGCCGAAGGCGGGCGTCACCGTGAAAGTGACTTTGGGAAAAGCCTTTGCCACGTCGCCCACCATTCGCGGAATGTCGGAAGTCGAGTGGCGTCCGGGAGAGAGCATGTACGGAAAAACGACTACTTCAGAGGCGCCGCCCTGAACGCAGCTCGTGAATCCGGCGGCGATGTCCGGTTGGGCGAGCTCCATGTGCGCGTATCTCACGACGACGTCCGATCCGGCCATGGTCTGGATGAGATTCGCCATGCAGCGGAGCATGTCGTTTGCTTCCCGCTTGCGCGAGCCGTGGTCGACGATCAGGATGCCCTTCATCTGCTCAAAATGGCGGGAGAGCCGCGCGGCGACTAGTGCGCGGCTTCGTCGAGACCGGTTCCACGGTGCCAGATCGGTTTCGCGAGGCCCACGGTGTCTTCGTAGAAATGGATTTTGTCCGGAGCGTATATCTTGGTCAGCAGCACGATCTGTCCGGTATGCATCGCGAAGTGTTCGACCACGTGATAAACCGCGCCAAGAATCGTCGTCTCACGCGCCTGAATCACTATCGACCGATCGAGATCCTCGGCGGTAAGGCCGGCGAGCACAGAATCGGCCTTTGCCAGAACGGCTTCCAGATCACTCAGGAGCCTGGATGCATCGCGCCCCTCCTTCTGCGCGAACTCTCCGGCTCTGTAGCGACTGATCGTCTGTCCGCCGACACCGCCCAAAATCCATTCGCTGACATTCCCGGCCAGATGCACGAGGAGATTTCCGACGCTGTTCGAGCTTTCGTTCGGCCTCGACCATGTCTCCACGCCCGGCAGGGCGTCGACACAATGGCGCAGCTTGATCGGGTACTCCTTGGTGAGCCAGTACCGCGACCTCGAGATGAACAGCTCCGCAACCATCAGCCCGCTCTCGCGACCGTGGGACGGAGTGTATCACTGAAAACTTCGAGGGCCAGCTCCACTTTTCCGAATGGCGCCGATACCTGCACGCCCTGCACGAGCGGGCGCACGCGTTCCAGCATCTCGCGCGCGATCGCGATTCCCTCGGCCACTCCGTGCTCCTTCGACTTGGAGCTCGCAATCCGCATGCGCTCGATGACAACCGCCGGCACGACGACACCCGGCACTTCGTTCGCCAGGAATTCGGCGTTGCGCAACGAAACGAGCGGCCAGATCCCCGCGACTATCGGGATGCGGGTGTGTTCGATGGTGCCGAGGAACTTCTCGAGCTGCGCCGCGTCGAACACGGGTTGCGTGATCGCGTACTCCGCCCCAGCCTCGACCTTCCACTCGAATCGCTTCAGCTCGTGCGCGGGATCGAGCGCCGCCGGATTCACGCCGACGCCGATCGCGAATCTGGTTGGGGCCCCAATGGCATTTCCACCGGGATCCAGTCCGTGATTGAGCTGGCTCACCAGGTTCGTGAGACCGATCGCGTCGATGTCGAAAACGGCGGTCGCATTCGGATAGGGACCCATCTTCGGCGGGTCGCCCGTGATGAGAAGGATGTTGTGCAACCCGACGGCGGCGGCGCCCAGCAGGTCGCTCAGCATGCCAAGGAGGTTGCGATCGCGACAGCAGTAATGGGTCACGGTCTCGATTCCCACTTGCTGCTCGATCAACACGCTCGTGAGCAGCGCGCCCATGCGGCTCTGCGCGCGTGGACCGTCGGGCACGTTCACCGCGTCGACTCCCGCGTCACGCAACCTTGCGGTATCGATGAGCATTTTCGTCGCGTCGACACCGCGCGGCGGCACGATCTCCACCGACGTCACGAACTCGCCGCGCGCGATCTTGCCGCCCCACTTCGAACGCTGCGCGAGCGGTACGGGCTGCACGCCCGGATTTTCGGGGGGGAGATCCGGCTGCGTCTGTCTCCGCTCTCTTGCGGGCACTCGCGGCTGCCTGGGCGAGAGCGGGCGAACGCCTTCCACCATCGCAGCGATATGCTCCGGCGTCGTTCCGCAGCAGCCGCCGACAATCTTTGCCCCCGCCTGGACGAGGTGATGCGCGTAAGTCGCCATGTACTCCGGGCTCGCCATGTACATGCTGCGGCCACTGACGTCGCGCGGCATTCCGGCGTTCGGCTGCGCGCTCAGCTTGCGACGACTCACTGGTGACATCTTCTCGATCGCGTCGAGGATGATCTGCGGACCAACCGAGCAGTTGAGACCGATCACATCGGCGCCAAATGCGTCGAGCGACTGTGCGAGATCCTCGACCGACACGCCGTACGGCGTGGCGCAATCCGCGCCGATAGTCATTTGCGCGATGACGGGAATCGTCGGGTCTACTTCGTGCGCCGCGCGAATAGCCTGTTCGATCTCGTGTACATCGGCGAACGTCTCGAGAATGAACAGATCACAGCCGCCGTCCTTCAACGCCTGGAGCTGCTCCCGGAATACCGCACGGGCCTCGTCGAGACTGGTTGGACCGAATGGCTCCAGGCGCACGCCGAGCGGACCAACTGCGCCGGCGACCAGGATGTCGTCGTCGGCAATCTCGCGCGCGATTTTCGCCGCTGCGCGATTGATGTCGGCAACCTGCGCTTCGAGCCCGTACTGCGCGAGCTTGATCCGGTTGGCGCCGAACGTATTCGTCTCCAACACCTCGGCCCCTGCCTTCTTGTAGGCCTTGTGGACGTCCCGTATCAGATCGGGCGCGCGAAGATTGAGCTCATCGTAGCACTGGTTGATGAACACACCCTTGTTGTAGAGGACCGTCCCCATCGCGCCATCAAAGACGATGACCTGCTGCGGATCGAGCAGCCGGGCAATCAGTGGATTCTCAGGCAACTGCCGCCTCGGCTTCCGTCGAAGCACCCGACGCCGAGCCGCGCACCGCGTAGTACTTGGCTTCGGGGTGATGGATGACCACAGCGGCTGTCGACTGCTCCGGCATGAGTTGGAACGCCTCGGTGAGCTCCATGCCGAGCGACTCCCTGGCGGGGAGAAGCTTGAAGACGGTTGCGTGATCGTCGAGATCCGGACACGCGCCGTAGCCCCACGAGTACCGCTTCCCACTCGGCACGCCCAGCTCTTTCTTGATCCTCTGATGCGCCCACTCGGCCACCGCTTCCGCGGATTCAACCGACAGCCCGTGTGAGTAGAACGCCTCGGTGTACTCGTTTTTCGACTGTAGCTGCTCGAAGCGCTTCGTAGCTTCGCTCCCCACCGTCACGATCTGCAGCGGCACGACGTCCACATCGCCCGAGTCGACGCTTCGGATGTAATCCGCGAGACAAAGTCGCTCGCGACCGACCATGCGCGGAAAGTGGAAGCGCGCGATCTCGCGCAGCGATCCACCGTCGCTGGAATATGCGGCGGGATCGTAGATGATCACATCGTTCCCCTGCGACTGGGCGGGGAAGTACCCGTACACGATCTCGGGCTTGATCCAACCGGTTTGCTTTGCGTCCTTCTTCAGCCGCTCGAGCACCGGCTCGAATTCGTCCTTTACGGTCGATTTGTACTGCTCGCCCGACCCACGCGCCCCCCACTGAAGACGATATAGCTCGTCGAGATCGAGAAGGTCGAAGATCTCGTCGAGAGGGATGTCGCGAACTACGCGCGTCCCCCAGAACGGAGGCGTGGGCACGGGATTGTTCGCGGCCACGTCGCTGCGGTCGCCGCCCGCGTCGCCGGCGGCGATATCCTTCCCTACGCTGGTGCGGAGGAAGACGTCGTTCCGCGCGTCGTCGAGATTTTTGATGGTGAACTTTTCGCGCCTGGTCGAGTCCTGGAGGACGTCCATCGTCTCGAGTCCCTCGAACGCATCCTTGCAGTAGAACACGCCGGAGTCGTACGCGCGCTCTCCCTCGACGAAAAGCGCGCGTCGTCCGAAGCGGCGGTTGATCGCCGCGCCGCCGATGAGAACGGGAATCTTCATTCCGCGCCTATCGAGCTCCTGCACGCAAAGCGGCATCTGCTTGGACGTCGAGACGAGCAGCGCGCTCAGGCCGATCGCGTCAGCGCCGACCTCGACCGCCTTGTCGAGAATCGTGTTGACCGGAACCTGCTTGCCCAGGTCGAAGACGGTGTAACCGTTGTTCGAGAGGATCGTGTTGACCAGCGACTTGCCGATGTCGTGGACGTCGCCGTACACGGTTGCGAGAACAACTTTGCCCTTCGTGTATCCCTCGGCCTTCTCGAGGAACTGCTCCAGGTGCTTCACGGCTTTCTTCATCACTTCCGCGGACTGAAGCACGAACGGCAGAATGAGCTCGCCAGCGCCGAACTTGTCGCCGACTTCCTTCATCGCCGGGAGAAGAACCTCGTTCAGAACGCGCACGGGCTTCTCGCGCACACCGGCGGCGTCGAGCTCCTCCTCGATGCCTTCTTTCTTCCGGTGCAGGATCATCCAGTGAATCTTCTGCTCGGGCGTCATGCCGGCGGTCGGATCTTCCTTCTCAACCTGCGTCGCGGCGCCGGTGCCGCCAACGTTCGCGAAGTACTCGATGAAACGCTGCAGCGCGTCGGGGCGCTTGTTGAAT
>JBBQFZ010000083.1:0-10933 GCA_038322455.1 Gemmatimonadales bacterium
TCTCCATTTGGGTTCATGCTGACTGCCATGATCCAGTGACGCATAAACTCGTATATGAAAAGCTTGCCGTCGTAGTACTGCGGGAACGGCCTCGCCGCGCTCGGGAAATCGTCGCGGTGGAAGACGGGACCTGCCGCCGCGGCTCGTCCTCCGTCGCCGACGATCGGGAAATCGGGCGAGGCGGCGTATGGATACCAGATGTACGCGCCGCGCGCGGGAGGCAGCTCGTTGAGGCCGGTATTGTTGGGAGAGGTGTTGACCGGGTGCGCGGGGTCGAACTGCGCGCCCGACGTCTCTGTAACTGAATCGATGAACGTGGTCCTGAAATACGCCTGGTTGGCCCCAACGAAGTACGGCCAGCCGTAGTTCCCTGCGTTGCGAGCCTGGTTGATCTCGTCATAGCCGCGCGGGCCGCGGCCGACGGAGTCCACGTTCGCGTCGGGACCGACGTCGCCCCAGTAGAGGTATCCGTTGTGTGAGTCTACCGAGATCCGATAGGGATTGCGGTGCCCCATCGTGTAAATCTCCGGGCGTGTCTTTGCGGTTCCCTTTGGAAAGAGATTGCCCTCGGGGATCGTGTACGTGCCGTCGGGCTCGGGATGGATGCGGATTACCTTGCCGCGCAGGTCGTTCGTGTTCGCGGAAGACTTCTGCGCGTCCCAAGGCATGCGCCCCGCCCTCTCGTCAATCGGCGCGTAGCCGGTGGCGAAGGGGTTCGAGTTGTCGCCCGTTGCGACGTACAGATTTCCTTTGGCGTCAAAGGCGATGGAGCCGCCGGTGTGGCAGCACTTCAGGCGTTGAGTTCCCACCTCCAGGAGTATCTTCCGCGAAGAGAGGTCGAGGGAGTCGCCCTTCATATGGTAGCGCGCGAGGACATTCCTGGACTCGGGCCCGGCCGGCGAGTAGTACGTGTATATCCAGCCGTTCGTCGCGAAGTGGGGATCGGCGGCGAGACCGAGCAGTCCGTCCTCCGCCTGCGCGCTGTCAGCGTATTTGCTGCTGACCGGGATCGTTGCGATCCGTCTCGTGCGTCCGTTCCGTGGCGTGTAGAGGTTGACGTAGCCATGCCGCTCGATGAAGAGAACGCGCTCGTCGGGAAGAACGGCCAGCTCCACGGGCTCGTCCAGCTTCTCGGCGAGAACGACTCTGGTGAAGCGGTTCTCCTCTGGCCGCGCGCGGGCGAAGTCGACAGCCCCCATCCCAATCGCGTAGCGCAAACCTCCGAGCAGATGTTTGAGGAAGAGCGGCTCGGAATAGGTCGCCTCGGTGTGACCCATGTTGGTGTACCACGCGCGCCCGCCATCGAAGTCGTGGTACCAGCTCATTGGATGGTGGTCGCCGTTCGTCCCGCCCTGGTAACTCTTTTCGTCGATCTCGACGAGCACGTGGATTGTCGGATCGATCGACTTGAAGTTGTAGAACTCGTCTTCGTGCACCAGCGTGTCGGGAAATCCCTCGGTGGACGGGTGACGCTTGTCGAGAACACGATACGTTGCTGTACGAACGTTGGGGTTGCCCGGATGGCCGTTGAACCAGGCGCCGGCGAGACGTCCATACCAGGGCCAGTCGTATTCAGTGTCGGTGGCGGAATGAACTCCCACCCATCCGCCACCAGCCTGGATGTAGCGCTCGAAATCATCCTGTTGGGCGGCGTCCAGCACATCACCGGTCGTGTTCAGAAAGACGACGGCGCGGTATCGCGCGAGGTTCTTCGAGGTGAACGCGCCGGCGTCTTCGGTTGCGTCGACGGAGAACGCGTTCTCCTGTCCGAGCTTCCGGATAGTGGCGAGCCCGACTCCGATGGAGCTGTGGCGGTACCCGGCGGTCTTGGAGAAGACGAGTACGCGAGGCTCCTGGCTGCGTGCGGCAAGTGGGACGCAGAGTGGAGCGACGAGAAGCGCGAGCGAGGCGAGCCGGTGCATGTGCGGTCCAGGCGGTGGGTGACGACCAGCTGACGGTGACACGCCAATCTGCACCGCCGCCACCGCCGTGGACAGAGGATAGAGCTAGGGATTGCGCGCGACCGCTCACGGAGTCGCTACCCTGGATCCTTCCACTACGAGATGCCTTATACCGTCGTTTCTAGTTATTGGCCGCCGTGGTACCCGCAACGCATCTTTGGCACTTCCCTCTTCCGTTGCCGGACTCACTCGATGTCACACCTCGAACTGGTCGCTCTGGTCGTGAGAGAGTACGAGCCAGCAATTGATTTCTTTGTTAATGTCCTGCGGTTCGATCTTGTAGAGGACGTTCCGTCGCTGACAAATGATGGCCGACCAAAACGCTGGGTCGTTGTTGCTCCCACCGGGGGCGGCACCCGTATTCTTCTCGCACGCGCCGATGGCGAGCAGCAAACGTCGATCGTTGGTAATCAGTTTGCCGGAAGGGTTGGTTTTTTCCTCCGTGTTGATGATTTCGAAGCGGCGCACACGCGGATGGTCGCGGCCGGTGTCAGATTCGTCAGTGCACCGCGCGTCGAGCCGTATGGACAGGTGGCAGTGTTCCTGGATATCGAGGGAAACCGTTGGGACCTGCTTGGCCGCTGAGTACCGTGCACATTGAGCTGGACGACCTCTCGCGTCATGAAGTCCACGCCCTGCTCCGTGAGCATCTCGACGACATGTACCGGCTTTCTCCTCCCGAGAGCGTGCATGCTCTCGATCTTGCCAAGCTGCGTGCCTCGGACGTCACGTTCTGGACTGCTTGGGATGGGTCGCTTCTAGTCGGCTGCGGTGCCCTCAAGCAGCTCACTCTCACGCACGGCGAAGTAAAGTCGATGCGCACGCCCAAGGCGTTGCGTCGACGAGGCGCGGGCCGCGCAATTCTCACTCACATCGTCGCCGAGGCCAGGCGGCGTGGCTATCGGCGGCTCAGCCTGGAAACGGGCGGGAGCGAAGCCTTCAACGTGGCGCAGAGACTGTACGAGAGTTTCGGATTCGGCTACTGCGGTCCGTTCGGCGAGTACAAGACGGATCCCAACTCTGTGTTCATGTCGCTGGTACTGTAGCTTTGACGCACAGAAGCACCTCCTGGGTGTGTGCGCCTCTCTTACCAACTCCTCTGACTTATGCGCATAGCAATGATCGTCTCGGGCGTCCTAAGTCTGCTTCTGGGATGCGTCTGGATACTTCAGGGAACCAACATCCTTCCCGGCAGCTTCATGACGGGCCAAACGAAATGGGCGCTTTATGGCGGAGTTCTGGCAACCGTGGGCATCGGGCTACTGGTCTCTGCTCGTCGACGGAGAGTCTGAATCGGTTCGGCCCTCGGCGCAGTTGAACCCAGCGAGTACGCAGCCGCTATGGCCACTCGCGCCGACAGCCACCCTCAGCTAAGATCGACACTATGACCCGTCCCTCGACATGTCCCAAATGTTCTGGTCGCATGGAGGAAGGCTTCGTGCTCGATCGCACGTACGGCGCAAATCTGCAGGAGACGTGGGTCGAAGGGCCGCCTGGCAAGAGTTTCTGGACGGGATTGAAGATCAGGCGAAAGGTTAGCCTTCCCGTGACGACGTTTCGCTGCAGTGGTTGCGGCTATCTGGAGTCTTTTGCGCCGGCAACGTAGTAAGGAAGCGTGATGGCCATGAAAGCATCACGTTTCAGCGTTGGCCTGTTGGTCGGAATATTGGCCGCAGTCGATCAAACAATTGCGCAGGCTCGGCCGACACCTCCAACCCGCGATCCACACACCCCGGGATATGTCGCCGCAAATGAGCTGCCCGATGGCACCGTTCCGCCGGCCGACATGGACGGAAACTATATCATAGGGCCGACCCACCCGCCGGCGTTCGAGATGGTCATACACGAAGGTGTCCCCCGAGGAACGGTCCACACCTTCACGATGCGCTCGGCGGACAGCAAGATCTTTCCTGGTATCGCCCGCGATTCCGGAACATTCGGCACCGTCAGTCCAACCGATCCCGCGACATTGATCGTGACGACGAGCCGCCCGGCTCCTTACACGCGCACCGTCGCCGTCTATGTTCCCGCGCAATACGTCCCTGGTACGATCGTGCCATTCATCGTCGGTGCGGACGGGCCCGATCAGTCGTTATTCACTGCGCTCGACAACCTCATCGCCGAGAAGCGCGTGCCGCCAATGGTTGCGATCTCGATCGGCAATGGGAGCGGCGACGCTCAGGGTAGCGAGCGAAGCCTGGAATACGATACGATGTCTGGACGATATGCGGAGTTCGTCGAGACGGAGGTGCTCCCGTTGGTCGAGCGGCAATACGACGTGAATCGCACGAAGGATCCCGACGGCCGCGCGACTATGGGCGGCAGCTCCGGCGGCTCGGCGGCGTTCATCATGGCGTGGTATCGGCCCGATCTATATCACCGCGTGCTGGCATACTCGATCACGGCGACAAACCAGCAGTGGCCGCACAACCCCGAGACTCCGCACGGCGCGTGGGGGTTTCACGAGCGCATTATTCCGAATAGTCCGGTCAAGCCGATTCGGGTCTGGATGGAGGTCGGAGACAAGGATTTCCTGAATCCGAATATCATGCGAGACGACATGCACGACTGGGTGATCGCGAGCGAGAACATGGCGACAGTTCTCGCCGCCAAGGGCTATCACTACCAGTTTGTTTTTGCCCGGAATGCTGTGCACGTCGATCGCGACGTAAAAGCGCAGACGCTTCCGGAGGCGCTCGAGTGGGTATGGAAGGGGTACACGAAGCATCGGCCTTAACCGGTTGACCATGGCCATCTCCCGACGCGAAGCCCTCCTCGAGCTGAGCGCACTCTTCGCGCTTCCCTTCGTTCGATGGCCGGAGCGCCTCAGCGATCCTCTCTCTGGCACGATCGTCGACTATCAGGCTGGACGCGTGCGTCGCGATTGGAGTGCCGCACAGATAACGAAGGAGGCGCTCGATCGGGCCAGCGTTTGGAATGGGACACTACACGCGATCGATCAGCTATCCAGAACCGCTATGTACGAAGCGCGGGCTTCTGACGCGCGCGCAAAGCACGGCAGACTCCGTGGACCGCTCGACGGCGTTCCTCTGTTCGCGAAGGCGATTTATGATATGGACGGTCTTCCAACGACTGCATCCAACGCCGAGTGGGCGCGGCTGTTTCCGAATGCGGTGCGTCGCGATTCGATCGAGATCGCGCGCATGCGCTCGGCTGGCGGAATCGTCCTGGGCAAGACGGCAGCCGATGACTTTGCGTATCACGGCAACGGGACGAGCTCGCTGACCGGACAGGTGCGCAACCCGTACGATCCGACGGGCACGAAAACGCCGGGCGGCTCGAGTGCCGGCTCCGCTGTGTCGGTAGCGTGCGGGATTGCCTTCGCGGCGCTCGGTACCGACGACGGAGGCTCCAATCGAATTCCGGCGCAGTTCTGCGGCGTCGTCGGAATGAAGCCGACGTTCGGACTCGTACCCCGCACCGGCGTAATTCCTACCTGGCCGTATCTCGACACGCACGGTCCGCTCGCCCGTCACGTCGCCGATGCCGCGCTCCTGCTGGATGCGATCGCCGGACCCGATTCGTCGGATGGCCTGGCGCTCCTGACGCCGCGGAGGCGCGGGACGCTCGTCCATTTGCGTGACGACGCTCTCGTCAACGCGCGACTCGGTCTCGTTGAAGCACACGTTCCGCGCGCGCAGATGAGCGCCGAGTCGCTGTCGGTGTTCGATCGCGCCGTTGCCGACCTGAAATCCGCGGGTGCTGTCGTGGAGTCGAGCGCGCCGACTGTCACGCGCGCCAACGTGCGGAATCTCTTCGCCGAGGCGGCGAAGGCGCGTGGCGACGTCGCGATCAACCACAACTCGCCAGCGGCAACAGCGAACGCGCTCTTCAGATACTTCGGCACGCACGGACGCGATGCACGCGAGAATGTCCAGCGCGGATTGGCCGCGTACCAGGCGTTCTACGACGTGCTGCCGAAAAACTGGGACGAGATGGCGAAGCTCATCGTGCAACCGTACGAAAGCGATCCCGCGAGTCTGTCGTTTGCGCGCTCGCGTGCGACTGTGACCGCTCAGCTCGCGGAGACGTTTCGCGCGCAGCGTCTGGACGCAATGATATACCCGACTATGCCATTCCCCGCACCTCGCGCCGTGGATCCCTGGCCCGACATCCGCACGACGCTCGGCTACGGAAACTGGCTCGGTCTGCCCGAAGTCTCGGTGCCGACGGGTCTGGGTGCCGACGGCATGCCCGCCGGCAACATCTCTTTCGTTGGGCTTCCGGGAAGCGATGCGCGGTTGCTGGCGCTGGCGCATTCGTACGAGCGCCGGTCGAGGCGGTTTGTGCCCCCGCCCACCCCCGGGTAATCGGTGAAGTGCTATCCTTCCGAGGATGAGCATAGGTGACGCTACTACTATAGAAAGCGTGCTGAGCGGCGCTGCCGACCCCGAAATCGCTGCGCTCGAGGGCCAATTGCGCGCCGCACAGCTCAATGCCGATGTGGTCGCTCTGGACCGCTTGATCGCCGATGATCTCCTTTTCACGGGCCCAGATGGTCAGCTCGGAACGAAGGCACAGGACCTCGATGCTCACGCGTCGGGGGTGGTGCGCTTCCGCGCTCACGAGCCGGAGGAGCTCCGCGTGCGTCGCGTTGGAGCGAACGTCGCTATCGCCGTGCTTCGCGCGCGGCTCTCCGTGGAGGTGGCGGGCACAGTCATGCGAGGCACTTATCGTTACACCGGGGTTTGGGCACGCGAGAATGGTCCGTGGCGCGTAGTAGCCGGACACGTGAGTGAGGTTCCGTCACCTGACAGCAGCAGCGGAGGCGGGGATTTCAATGAGGCTTTCTAAGCCTCTGACCCACTGCATCACGGCAGGAATCATCACGCTCGTGACCGCAGTGACCGCAAATGCGCAGGCGTCAAAGCAACGCACCTACGCCAACCCCATCGACATCGACTACAGGTACAACTTCGAGCAGCTGAACGAAGGAATCTCGTATCGCTCCGGCGCTGATCCGGTCATCGTCGTCGAGGGCGGCGAGTACTATCTCTTCGAGACGATCGGCGGCGGCTATTGGCGATCACGCGACCTCGGGACGTGGGAACACATCACGCCGTCGCGCTGGCCGTTGACCGACCTGGTTGCACCTGCGGTGCTCTCCGTGCGCGACACGATTTATGTGATGCCGAGTACGACGCATCCGCTGCCCATCATGATGCTGACGAAGCCGGCGACGGGGCACGTGGAATTCTACAACCGGCTCATGCCTTGGCTGCCGATGGCGCGGGATCACGAGCCGTTTCCGTTTCTGAAATCGGATTCAGTGCAACCCGGCCCGTGGGATCCACAATTTTTTCACGATCCGGATACGGAGCGATGGTTTCTGTACTGGAATTCGTCGAACGTGTATCCGTTGCACGTGATCGAGCTCGACAAAAGCAAGCATCTCGCGTACAAGGGAGTTCCGCGCTGGCTCTTCGGACTCGATCCGGAGAAGCATGGCTGGGAGCGCTTCGGCCAAAATCACCGCGACACGACAATCCGCCCGTTCATCGAGGGCGCGTGGATGACGAAGCACGGCGGAAAGTATTTTCTGCAGTACGGCGCGCCGGGCACGGAGTACAACGCATACGCCACGGGCGTTTACACATCCAGCGACCCATTCGGACCGTTCACCTACGCACCATACAATCCTCTCGCGTACAAGCCTGGCGGATTCGTGCAGGGGGCGGGACACGGCAACACATTCCAGGACGTGCACGGCAACTGGTGGAACACGGGGACACCGTGGATCGCGGTCAACTGGAACTTCGAGCGCCGCATCGGCCTGCATCCGGCTGGGTTCGACGATAGCGGGCAGATGTACGTCGACACGCGCTTCGGCGACTTCCCCCATTGGCTGCCGACGAAGGCGTGGCGCAAGAGCGATGAATCGTTCACCGGCTGGATGCTGTTGTCGTACCACACGGCTGTAACCGCGTCCTCGACGCGGGACAGTTTTCCCGCCGGAAACATCACCGACGAAAATCCGCGCACCTTCTGGGTGGCTGGACAGAACCGTCCCGGCGAGTGGGTGATGCTCGACCTGGGTCGCATGTATACGGTGAAGGCGATCCAGGTGAACTACGCAGATTACAAGTCGGGCCTCTATGGAACGGACTCCACCGTGTACACACAGTTCCGGCTGCGCACTTCGGCGGACGGAAAGGCGTGGACGACGGTCGCCGATCTTTCGCATCAGCGGCGCGATCGGCCAAACGCGTACGTCGAGCTTCCCGCGCCCGAGCGCGCACGATTCATCCGGTACGAGCACCTTCATGTGGGCGCCGCGAATCTCGCGATCAGTGACATCCGGATATTTGGCAACGGCGCGGGACCTCGCCCTGCCACTCCGGTGCTTCTCACTGCTGCGCGCGATCGCGATGAGCGGAACGCGAGGATCACATGGCAACCCGTACCCGGAGTCGTCGGCTACAACGTGCGATGGGGAATCACGCCTTCGAAGTTGTATGAGACTTACCAGCGATTCGAGGATCAGGGAACCACGCTCGAGCTGCGCGCGCTTACGGTCGGGCAATCCTATTGGGTTGCGGTCGAGAGCTTCGATGAGAACGGCGTCTCGACGCTCAGCGCGTCGATTCCGATTCGCTAGGCATTTTTCACCCCGTCACGCAACCTGTAAGTTAGAGCACGAGACCGTTCGCCGAGCGCCGCCAACCGAGAGGACACAATGCTGCGACAACTGATGCTGCTGTTGGGAATCATCGCGTCGACTACCACGAGTGGGAATCCGACGCTCGCCATTCGCTCGCTGGCCGTGAATGAGCGAATGCTCGGCCGGTGGGACATCTCGATTACGACTCCCGATGGTGAGAAGCCATCGTGGCTCGAGATCGAGCACTCCGGACGTGACCAGATGGTCGGGCGCTTCGTCGGCGTTTTCGGGAGTGCGAGACCTGTCTCGGCCGTCATCGTCAACGGTGACTCTCTCAGTTTTTCGATTCCCCACCAGTGGGAAGACGGGAACGGCGATCTCTCGGTTCGGGGGAAGCTGCAAGGCGACGGGCTTTCTGGCTCCATGACGTTCCCCGACGGAAAGACCTATTCGTGGACGGCGGTCCGCGCTCCGCGCATGTATGGTCATCCCGCTCCGGCGTGGGGCGCGCCGATACGCCTACTGCATGCAAACAATCTTGGTGGCTGGCACCCAAGCGGGACGACGAATCAGTGGACCGTCGCCAATGGAGTGCTGAGCAGTCCGCGATCGGGGAGCAACCTCGTGACCGACCGCAAGTTCGGAGACTTCAAGCTGCACATCGAGTTTCGATATCCCAAGGAAAGCAATAGCGGCGTGTACCTTCGTGGGCGGCACGAGGTGCAGATCCAGGACGACTTCGGCAATCAGCCCGAGAACGATCGCTTCAGCGGCGTCTACGGTTTTATTTCTCCGAGTGTGATCGCGGCGAAGCCGGCGGGCGAATGGCAGACGTACGACATCACGCTGGTCGGAAGAATGCTCACCGTCGTCGCGAACGGGCGTCAGGTCATCTGCAATCAGGAGATTCCGGGGATCACGGGCGGCGCACTCGACAGCCACGAAGGAGAGCCTGGACCGCTATTCCTTCAGGGAGATCACGGCCCGGTCGAATATCGGAACATCGTGATCACGCCGGCGCGGTGATGCCGGCAGCGCTCGTAGTCTTCAGGATGATTGGCTTCAGACAATGCGGCGCTTAGCACAAACCGAGCCGCTTGAATCACGTGTTTAGAGCGGTACCGATTTTGCCAATTCAACCCTTATTCTCATCAATCGAGGGAAACGAAATGGCATATGAAGATAGGACCCCAGGCACGGCCGACATCAAGACTGAACGCGTCAAGGACAAGGCGCTCGGCAAGCACGACGACCATCCTGGAGTCGCGGATCATGTGGGCGAAGCGGCTGGTGGAGTCTCGGGCGTGGTCGCAGGCGCCGCGATCGGCTCGGTCGTCGGACCGGTAGGAACGGTCATTGGCGGAATTCTGGGCGCGATGGGCGGATGGTGGTCGGGGCGCGCAGTCGCAGAAGCCGCGACCGCCGTCACGACTGACGACGACAACTACTATCGGAAGAACTTCGACTCGTCATCCATGCGCGCGAACCGCACGTTCGACCAGGCAAAACCGGCGTACTATCTCGGCCATGTCGCGAGCCGAAATCCGGATTACCGCAATAGATCCTTCCAGGATATCGAGCCCGATCTCAAGCGCGGCTGGACGTCCGACAACAAGTACGGATCGTGGGACGAAGCACGCGGTTACGCCAACGAAGGCTTCACTCGCGGTCGCTCGACCGTTGGCGCGGCAGCAAAGGGAATCGCAAATACCGTGGACGACATGAAGGACCGGGTGGATGGAAATCCCGCGTCACGTCCGGGTCCCGACGCGACCGATCGACCCGAGCGAAGCCGCTAAACGCTCATCAGCACGAAAAAGAACCCCCGATTCGCTTGCCGGATCGGGGGTTCTTTCGTCCAACGTCATTGTGCGTCGAGCCTCAAACCTACGGTGCTCGATCCCGACGGCTTCGTCGTCCAGAGGCCGATTGCAAACGAATCAGGGTTCGGGGAAGGCGCGTTCGATTTCTCACGGCCGGTTGGCCGGCGCCAGATTGCGGATCAGCTTCTGCGCAGTGGCTAACGCGTCGCTCGCGGGCACTTTTACATCCGGCTCGACGCCCACTCCTTCCCAGTTTGTGTGCGTGATCGGATTGATGGCGCGCGCGAATGGCACGCCGATCATGAAGTGATCATCGATTCGGCGCCCGCGTACCGGGTGCGCGCCGCCGCCCGTTGTCTCGCCCACGATGGTTGCGCGCTTGAGGACCTTGAGATCGTACGTAAACTCCTCGGCACCGGAGAACGTGTTGGCCGATGTCAGCACATAGACGGGCTTCTCGCCGCCGAACCGCCGACCGGGCACCGTGGATTGCGTCCAGAACTCTTGGGTCTTGTCCGTGCTGCGCG
>JBBQFZ010000084.1:0-10863 GCA_038322455.1 Gemmatimonadales bacterium
ATGGAAGCGGTGGGTCAGCTGGCCGGCGGAATCGCACACGATTTCAACAATCTGCTGACGGCGATTCTCGGATACTCTAGCTTTGTCATCGAGACTCTGGCCGCCGACGATAATCGCCTGCCAGACATGCAGGAGGTAGTGAAAGCCGGGCAGCGGGCCGCGGAGCTCACCAGCCAGCTGCTCGCTTTCAGCCGCAAACAGATTCTGCAGCCGACCGCCGTGAATCTGAACGTTCTGGTCACCGGAATGCAGCAGATGCTCGGTCGATTGATCGGTGAGAGCGTGGAAGTGGTGCCCCTTCTTTCCCCAAACCTCCATATGGTAAGAGCAGACACTGGCCAGCTCGAGCAGGTGCTGATGAATCTCGTTGTCAACGCGCGCGATGCCATGCCGAACGGGGGCCGGTTGACCATAGAAACCGCGGACGTCGAGCTCGATCAATCGTTCATGAAAGATGTCGTGATCGAGCCCGGCCCATACGGGATGTTGGCTGTGAGCGACAACGGCATGGGCATGAGCGACATGACGAGGCAGCGACTGTTCGAGCCCTTTTTTACGACCAAGGACCGGGGAAAGGGCACGGGATTGGGCCTGGCCACTGTCTATGGGATCGTCAGACAGAGCGGCGGATACATTTGGGTGTACAGCGAGCCTGAAAAGGGGGCGACGTTCAAGATCTATCTCCCGCGGGCGATCACTGATGAAGTGGCCGGTTCAAAAGTCGGAGCGATCACCGAAGCAACCGGAGGCAGCGAGACGATCCTGCTGGTCGAAGATGATCCGGCGGTAAGGCTTCTCACGTGCCGCATTCTCGAGGGCGCAGGCTACCGCGTGTTCGATTGCGCGGGTCCGCAGCAGGCAAAAGAGCTTTTCGAAAAAGACGTTGATCTGATCACCCTGCTCGTGACCGACATCATCATGCCGGGCTCCAGCGGACCCCGCCTTTTTGAGGCCCTCTCTGCCCATCGCCCCTCGCTCCGGGTGTTGTACGTGTCCGGCTACACCGACGACACCATCGTCCGGCAGGGGGAGTTGGCGCCGGGCTTCAGCTTCCTCCAAAAGCCTTTTACCGCCGATGACCTGACTCGTCGGGTTCGGGCGCTGTTGGACAGTTGATCCGGTGGCGTCACCCAGAGTGAGTGTGTCACATTTCGCGAACGCAGTTCATCAACGACACGAATGACACACGGGATTTGGATCCGATGCGCCTGCTAAGCCAACTCTTCTCGAACAACAAAGCCTGGGCATCCGAGATGACTCGGAAGGACCCGGAATTCTTTACACGCCTTTCCACCCAACAGGCGCCCATGCACCTGTGGATTGGTTGCTCCGACAGCCGGGTGCCCGCCAATGAGATCGTGGGCCTGGCGCCGGGCGAGATGTTCGTCCATCGCAACGTCGCCAATGTGGTCGTCCACGCCGACCTGAACTGTCTCTCGGCGGTGCAGTACGCGGTCGACGTCCTTCGCGTCAGCCACATAATCGTCTGTGGCCACTATGGATGCGGTGGCGTCCTCGCCGCACTGCGTGACGACCGACTCGGCCTCGTCGACAATTGGCTGCGTCACGTTCAGGATGTCCGGTGGAAGCATCAGGCGCAGCTTGATGCTCTCGATACCGAAGCGAAGCAGCACACGCGCCTTTGCGAGCTGAACGTAATCGAGCAGGTAGTGAACGTCAGCCAAACCACCGTGGTGCGTGACGCATGGGCGCGCGAGCAGAAGCTCGCCGTGCACGGCTGGATCTACGATCTTCAGGATGGACTGCTGCGCGACCTCCGCATCTGCGCCACGTCGGCGTCGGACCTTTCGGTTTGTGACGAAGCGGCACGACGGCCTGGGGTTGAACTTTAGGCAAGGGGTTAGCCGAACACCGCTCCCCGGTGTAATGTTGGGCGATGCGTCCAACCTTCCTTCTTGCCGCCGCGCTCTCCCTTGCTCTCGGCGTCCGCTCTGCCGCTCAGTGCCCTCCCCCGCGGCCGGCTGCCCTAGTAGGCGAGCCGGAGCCGTTTGAGGGGGAAATCGCACAGTTCGAGGCCGCCGACAGCATCAATCCGCCGCCGGGACGAGCCGTGCTCTTCGTAGGGAGCTCGTCAATCCGTATGTGGCCGAATCTCAAAGAGGACTTCCCCACAGTCGATGTGCTCCAGCGTGGATTTGGCGGCTCGACTCTCGACCAGGTCGATCACTATGCCCCACGCATCGTCCTGCCATACTGTCCACGACTCATTGTCCTTTACGCCGGCGACAACGACCTTGCCGAGGGCAGAACGCCGGAGCAGATCCTCTCCGACTTCAAGACGTTCGTCGGACTCGTGCGCCGCCCGCTGCCCAGCACCAGGATTGTTTTTGTCGCGATCAAGCCGAGCAGGGCGCGTCTGACCCTCCTCGACAGAATGCGCACGGCCAACGCACTGATACGCAACTACGTAGACACCGACTCGACGCTCACATACGTCGATGTTTTCACTCCGATGCTCGGACCCTCTGGTCTTCCGCGTGGCGAGCTCTTTCAGTCGGACGGACTGCACATGAACGCCCAGGGCTATGCGATCTGGCGAGACCTGCTCCAGCCCGTGGTGAGTGCGAGCGCGCGCTAGGCCGCGCCAGAGCCGCGCGCGGATTGGCTTCCTCGGGATCGCGCTGATCGCGATCACCACGACTTGTCGGTCCGAGAAGCCCGCGTCGGTGGAAGAGCTCTACACAGCCCGAATGCTCGGGCTCAGCTACCTCCAGCGAAACCAGTTGCCGGAAGCTGAATCCGAGTTCGTAAAGCTCACGAGACTCGCCCCCGATGACCCACTCGGGTACGCGAACCTGGGCCTGACCTATCTGCAAGCGGGCCGCTACGCCGAAGCGGAGAAGGCATTGGAGAAGGCCCGCGAACTGGATCCAGCAAGCACGGAAACAGGGCTGGCACTCGCGAGGCTGTATTCTCTGACGGGTCGCGCGTCGGAGGCGCGTACCACGCTCGAAAGGCTTCGCCGGGACAGCACTGGGAATGCTCACGTTCTCTACGCGCTTGCGGAGCTCGAGTCGCACAATCGCGACAACGCCGGCGTCAAACGTTACGAGGACCGGCTGAGAGATGTGCTCGGCGTCTCGCCTGCAAATCTGGTCGCGCGTTTGAAGCTCATCGATGCGCTCGCTCGCGATGGGCAGACCGACAGCGCGGTCCGACAGCTCGAGGAAGTTAGGCGAATACCGCCGGAGCCTCCGAGCGAAGCTCGCGCTTATCTGGACAGCGCGATGCAATTCTTACGCACTGAGAAGAGCGTCGAGGCGAGATCCGCCCTCGATCACTTCTTCCCTCTTATGGAAGGGACCGCCCCGTATCAGGCGTCGCTCGATGAACTGAAATGGACCGAGGGTCCGATTGCTGGACGCGCGGTACTCGCCTATGCCCCGAAGAATTTCATTTCGGTTCGCGGAGTGAGGGAGAAACCGACGGTCGACCTTGCAAAATTTACCGACGCCACGAGCGACGCGGGTCTGGAAAGCCCTGAGGCCAGCACCGGCAACGTCGCCCCGTCCGAGAGCTTGAGTGGATCAGTCGCAATCGCCGCCGGCGACATCGACGGCGATGGCACGGATGATCTGTTCATCTCGATGTGGTCGCCCGCGCTGCGGAAGAACGTGGTGCACGTCTATCATGTTCAGGGGGCGTTCGTGCGAGATGTTACCGCGCACTCAAGGCTCTCGCTCAGCGCGGCCGCGAAGTACGCAACATTCGTGGACTACGACAATGATGGGTGGCTGGACCTCTTCGTCATCGGGGCCGAGGGGCGCGGGCACCTGTTCCACAACGCCGGCAACGGTACGTTCACCGATGTAACGGGCAAAGCTGGCGTCGCCGATATTAAAGGCGCCAGCAAGGCGATCTTTGTCGATCTCGATCACGACGGTGACCTCGATCTCCTTCTCGTTGGGAACGGTCAGCGGACGGTCTATCGCAACAATCTCGACGGCACGTTCACCGACGCCACGGCCGCCTTCGGACTCGCGGGCGGCGAGGCGAGCGACGCCGTTTTCGGCGACTTCGACGGCGACGGGCGGACAGACGTCTTCTTTGCTAACCAGCACGGAGGCGACGCGCTCTTCCACAATGGGGGAGCACAGCGCTTCTCCGACGCAACAGTTGCGAGCGGGATCACGAGCAGCGGCTCGGGGACCGCGGCGGTCGGAGATTACAACAACGACGGATTTCTCGACATCTTCGTCGCGGGCGCAAAAGGCGGCGAGCCGACTCTCTGGCTCAATCGCGGAAACGGCACCTTCACCCGTGATCGCCGTTCGAGCGCCGTGTTGTTCGCGCTCCGCTCGACGGCCGGGCGCGCGGCGACGTTCGTCGACTACGACAACGATGGCTGGCTCGACCTCGTCGTAGCCGGCACATCGACCGAAACCCGCGCCGGCCCGCAGAGCGTATTTCTCTTCCGAAACGACCGAGCAGGCAGGTTTCTCGACCGATCGACTCTCATTCCCGGGCCAGTGCGCGCCGCGGGAGCGACTGCAATCGCAGTGCTGGATGTGGACGATGACGGTGACGAGGATCTCGTGCTGATGGACGGCGCCGGTGCGCCACATCTCCTTCGCAACGATCTCGGGAACACCAATCTCGCCCTCAACGTCGAGCTCAAGGGTCTTGGTAGCGGAAGCGGCAAGAACAACGCGCTTGGCATCGGCTCCAGGCTCGAGCTCCGAACGGGTGACATCTATCAGACACGCGTCGCTACCGGCCGAACGACCCACTTCGGTCTTGGGCAGCATCTCAAGGGCGACGTGCTGCGCGTGGAGTGGACGAACGGCGTACCGCAGACCATCTACTTCCCCGGCGGCGATCAGGACGTCGTCGAGCGCGAAATGCTCAAGGGATCGTGCGCGCTCGCCTACACCTGGGACGGAAAGCAATTCCGATTCGTGACCGACGCGATGTGGCGTAGCGCGCTGGGAATGCCGCTCGGCCTCATGGGCGGCACGAGCGCGTTTGCTCCGGCCGGCGCGTCGCAGGAATACCTGCGCATCTCGGGCGACGCGCTCAAGCCGCGCGACGGGCGATACGTACTCCAGCTCACAGAGGAGCTCTGGGAAACGGCGTACGCCGATGAGGTAAAGCTCGTCGCCGTCGATCATCCGGATTCGGTGGACGTTTTCGTTGACGAACGTTTTATCCCGCCAGGCCCGGTGAAGCTCAAGCTCTTTCAGGTGGGACGCCGAGAACTGCCCATCTCGGCAACGGATGGACTGGGGAACGACGTGTTGCCGGCACTGCGCGCAAGCGACGATGTCTATGTGTCGAATCTCACGCCCACCAGATATCAGGGCGTCGTCGAGCCGCACGATCTCATCCTCGACCTCGGCCCCGACGCGGGTACGCCGGGCACGTCGCTGTTCCTGCGCGGATGGATCTATCCAACCGACGCGAGCATCAACGTCGCGCTCTCTCAGCAGTCGTCGATCAAGCCCTTCACGCCGTCTCTCGAAGTCCGCGATGCAAAGGGCCAATGGCGCACCGCGATCGCGAGCATCGGGTTCCCGTCCGGAAAGGACAAGACGATCGTCATCGACCTCGGAGGAAAGTTTCCAACCGCGGATCATCGCGTTCGCCTTCGCACCAATATGCAAATTTATTGGGATCAGGCTTTTGTCTCTCGCGCTCCGGCTGACAGCAGCGTGAGAGTCACCACGCTGTCGCCGCTTTCAGCGGATCTGCACTACCGCGGCTTCTCCCGCATGTATCGCAAGGGCGGGCGCTACGGTCCGTATTGGTTCGCCTACGACGACGTGTCCAAGGAATCGCCATGGCGCCCAATCACGGGCGATTTCACGCGGTTCGGCGACATTCTCCCGCTGCTCCGGAATCCGGACGACATGTACGTCATCATGGGCCCAGGCGACGAGGCGACGATTCAGTTCGATGCGACCTCGGCGACCTCGCTCCCCGCGGGGTGGAGGCGCGACTTCCTGCTCTACACCGACGGGTGGATCAAAGACTCCGACCTGAACACGGCGTTCGGGACGACGGTGGATCCACTGCCCTTCCACGGCGTAAAGGCATACCCGTATGCCCGGACGGACGCGTACCCCACCGATTCCGAGCACCAGCGTTACCTTCGCGACTACAACACTCGCGCCGTAAAGGCGAGTGCATCGCCTCGCTGATGTAAGGACGGTATACTCTGGCTGTGCTGCATCGACCCTGCCCCGCCATTCGGCGCGCCATCATCGCCCTGCCATTCCTCGCCGCTATCCTGCTCGCAATGCGACTCGATCGCGGACCGATCAGATCGGCCTCGGATTCCGCTCACCCAGGATTCGCACTTCGAGATGAAACGGCGGCGGCCGGCATTCACTTCGTCCATCACCGACCCACATTCGACCCGAAGATCGCCGGCATCGAGCCGCACGTCGCCGCGGTGGGTGCTTCAGTCTCTGTCTCCGATTTCGACGGCGATGGAAGCCCCGATCTCTATTTCACGAACAGCCGCTTCGGCCAGCCCAACGCGCTCTATCACAATCGCGGTGACGGCACCTTCGAGGACGTGGCGGCGAGCGCGGGCCTGGCGGATCTCAACCGGCCGGGCGAAGGCGTCTCGATGGGCGCGGTGTGGGGTGACATCGATAACGACGGGCGCGAGGACGTTCTCGTCTACCGCTATGGATATCTGGCGCTGTTCAGGAATGTCGACGGACACCACTTCGAGGATATCACCTCGAAGGCAGGCCTGCGCCGCTGGGTAAACAGCAACGGCGCGATCTGGCTCGATTACGATCGCGTTGGGTTGCTCGACCTCTACGTCACCGCGTACTTCCGGGACGTCGATCTCTGGCATCTCGCGTCGACGCGAATCATGCACAACAGCTTTGAGTTCGCCACCAACGGTGGAAAGAACCTGCTGTTCCACAATCTGGGAAATGGCAAGTTCGAGGACGTGACCGACAAACTCGGAGTCGGCAGCACGCGGTGGTCTCTGGCCGCGGCGTCCGCGGACTTCAATGGCGACGGTTGGCCCGACATATATCTCGCCAACGATTACGGACCCGAGGAGCTGTATCTCAACGATCACGGGAAGAGATTCGTTCTCACCACCGCCGGACTGGAAAGCGAATCCAAGAGCGGGATGGCCGTAGCGCTGGGCGACGCCTTCAATCGCGGACGCCTCGATGCGTTCGTCACCAACATCTCCGAGCGCGGATACATCTTTCAGAACAACAATCTGCGCCTCAACGAAATGCCAGGGAGCGGCCGGTTCCGGAACGTTTCCGAAGGCGAGATTGCCGATGCGGGCTGGGCATGGGGCGCGCAGTTCGGCGACCTCAACAACGATGGAGCCAATGAGCTCTTTGTCGCCAACGGATTCATCTCCGCTGACCGCACAAAGAGCTATTGGTACGCCATGTCGAAGATTGCCGGCGCAAATAACCGCCTGTTCGAGGATGCGGCGACGTGGCCCCCGTTCGGAAATGCGAGTCTCTCGGGGTACGAGGTGTCTCGGGTTTATCTGAATCGGGGCGTCGCTGGATGGGTCGATGTCGCTCAGAAGGTCGGCGTGACCGACCTGTACGATGGACGTGCCGTGGCGCTCGCTGATCTATCGAACCACGGAGCCCTGGACGTGATCGTGGCGAATCAGAATCAACCCGCGATCCTCTATCGCGACTTCCCAGACAGCGCCAACCATTGGATTGCTTTTCACCTCGTCGGAACGCGCAGCAATCGCAGCGCAATTGGCGCCGAGGTAGTGCTCCAGTCGGGAGATCTCGTTCAGCGGCGGGTGGTAGATGGAGGCTCCGGGTTCGCCAGCCAGAACGATCGGCGCCTGCACTTCGGACTTGGATCCAGGGAGTGGGTGGATCGCGTCGTAATCCACTGGCCGTCGGGAGCGGTTCAAACATTGTCGCGCCCTTCCATCGATCGGTTCGTCACGGTGACAGAGCCGCGGCGGTGACGTCATGAGCGACGCGACCGAGATGACTATGGGAGAGCGGAATCCCCTGGCCCGTGCGTGGCGCCGCGCGAGCGACATCGATCCGCGCTACCTCATTGCTTTTCTTATCACGCTGGTGCTGGTGGCGGCGCAGCTGCGTTACCACATGCTTGGCAGCTACGACCGTCTGGTGCTCGCGCTGGCGGTGTGCACAGCAACCGAGGCGCTCCTCTCCTGGTTCGACCGCGGAAAGGTCGTCAACCTGTTGAGCGCATACATCAGCGGAATCAGCCTCACGCTGCTCATCAAGCCGCAGGGCGGCGCGCTCTGGCCGTTCGCACTGGGTGGCTTCCTCGCGATCTCATCGAAATACGTCCTGCAGTATCGCGGTAACCACCTGTGGAATCCCACCAACTTCGCGATCAGCGCACTCCTGCTCGCCGCGCCCGATCGCGTTTCGATACTCAGCCACCAGTTCGGAAACGATCTCACTACGAACCTCGTGATCTGGATCTTCGGTTTGATTATCGCCGCACGCGTGGGGGTGGTCCACATTACGCTCACGTACGTCGCGAGCTTCCTTCTCCTGAACGGGGTGCGCGCCGCCGCCCTCGGACAGGCCATCATGCCGGAGCTCGCGCCGATAACGGGCCCCATGTATCAGCTGTTCGTATTCTTCATGATCACCGATCCGCGCACCGTCGTGCGCGGACGACAGCGTCAGATGGTCGTCGCGGTTCTCATCGCGTTGATGGAGACGCTGATCCGTTTCGGGTCCGATGAGGGATGGCCTTTGCCGACGGCGTTCAATGCAGCGCCGGCGATTCTGGCACTGGCGACGATCGGTCCAATAGCGAAATGGCTCGACCTTCGTCGGGCCCGCGCATAGCTTCTACTCGATGGAAATGATTGATCGCCGCAGCGCCTTCGAGCATCGCGGTGTCTACTGGGCAGGCGTGGTAGCCATGATAGCGGGGGTGATTCTCCACCTCCCCATGTACCTCGAGGGTCGCGACGTGGGCTTCCGTCTGGTCGGGATGCCAGTGGACCTGCCTATGATCCTCGGGATGGTGCTCATCGTAGTCGGCCTCGCTGCAACGATGTGGGGAGTGATTCCCCGCGATCACTCGCCCACGCTGGCATCAGACGTTCACATCCGCGTGCGAGCGCTGGACGAGGTGCCGATCAACTCGGCGCATATCGCCCTCATGTTGGTGATGGCTGCAGCCGTAACCATCGACGTGATGAAACCGGCTACACTTTCCTTCGTGCTGCCAGGCATGACCCGCGAATACGGGTTGAGATCACCCCTTCATCCTTCCGGAACCACGCCTGCCGCGCTGCTGCCCCTCGCCGGGTTGATCGGTACCGTGCTGGGGTCGTTTCTCTGGGGCTGGATGGGCGACCGGTTGGGCCGGCGTCCGGCCATTCTCATTGCCGCGATGACATTCATCGCGACGAGCATCTGCGGCTCGATGCCATTGTTTTCCCTGAACATGGTCATGTGCTTCGTGATGGGACTCGGCGTGGGCGGGATGTTGCCGATCATGTTCACCATCATGGCCGAGACTATTCCGGCGAGGCATCGCGGTTGGCTGCTGGTACTGATCGGCGGGGATGTGGCGGGAGCCTATATCATCACGAGCTGGCTCGCGGCGGCACTGGTGCCCACGCTCAGCTGGCGCATCCTATGGCTGATCGGTTTCCCAACCGGCGTACTGCTGATCCTTCTCAATCGCTGGATCCCCGAATCGCCGCGCTTTCTGCTCGCCCATGGTCGAAGCGACGAGGCCGCCGCCATCATGAAACGCTACGGCGCGGTCATCGTGCGGGAGCCGGAATCGCAGATTGATCTGGAATCCCGGGCGGGAGTGAGAACGGGCGAGCTTTTCCGTCCGCCCTTCGTGCGTGGAACCGTAGTTGTCGTCCTGCTGGGACTCGGCATCGGGCTGGTGTCGTTCGGATTTCAGCTCTGGATCCCGTCCAACCTGCAGAAACTCGGACTCGGCGAGGCTGAGGCGAACCGCTTGCTCCGGAATACAGCACTCATTGGGTTCCCGCTCAATTTTCTCATAGCGTGGCTCTACGGTTTTTGGAGCAGCAAGCGGACATTGATCCTTCTAACCGGCATGACCGCATTGTCGCTGTTCGGCTTCGTGATCGCCGGCAATTCGGTCGCGACAAACAGAACATTGCAATACGCACTCCTCATCATGCCCATCTGGGGAATCAGCTCTGTAGTCGCGGTGCTCTCGGCGTACAGCGCGGAGATTTTCCCGACGCGGCTTCGGTCGCGAGGCGGCGGCCTTGCTGCCGGATTCAGCAAAATTGGGGGTGTGCTGATTGTTGCCTTGGTGACTGTAGCCGTGACCCCGCCTTCCATCGCCGGCACGGCACTCATCGGAGCCATTCCGTTGGCGCTCGCGACATTGTTTGCTGCCTTGTTCGGGTCAGAGACGCGAAAGCGTCAACTGGAAGAGATCACGGCCGAGCAGCTCGGGGGGCCATCGAGTTCAGCTTTCCAGAAGCTCTTTAGCTCCGTATTGGGTCAACACGGGGATAGCAGCGGCTTCGGAGACATTCGGCGCAAAGCCGGGAGTGCCGCAAGAATTCGATCGCGACTCATCCCCAGCAGCGCGTGTCTTTCGATCAGAGCGTCGAAGTCCACTGGATAGAGATTCCGGCGCGCCGGATCTGCGAGCCCCGCAATGTTGCGCGACCCAATCGACCCCGCGACCCAACTGGCAAATTCATCGCGATCCTGTGCCGTTCCGACTCCACCTCTGCCCCCCGTGATCGCTCTGAGGCGGAGGAGACTCGCACGAGGTAGTTGCTCGAGCACGGAATCGCCGATTCCAAGAAATCCCTTCCACGCCGCCGAGTCATTCGGCCTCAGCCGCTGGCTCACTTCCGCGAACGAAACGGTCGCGAAATAC
>JBBQFZ010000085.1:0-10802 GCA_038322455.1 Gemmatimonadales bacterium
GACATTTGTCGAGAGCCGCCGGAGCACGCTCACGGTGAGATCGAGGCGGTATGGCTTGACGACGGGGATCTCGTGCACCTGCATCGATGCCGAATCGGGCGGCCCCGAGATTGCAATATTTTTGATCACAGGCATTTTATCAGCGCGCAGGCGGAGTAGAGAAAATGGCGAAAAAACGCTTCAAGCATGGCGACCACGTGAGCTGGAATTCGGAAGCCGGTCGTGTGAGGGGCACCATCACCAAAGTGGTTACCTCTGAGATCGAGTTCAAAGGCTACACAGTTCATGCGAGTAAGGAAGAGCCGCAGTACCAGATCAAAAGCGACAAGACGGATCACATCGCGATGCACAAAGGCTCGGCGCTTACCAGGATCTCGGGCTGAGGTGTCGACCCGCCATATACCCGACATCATCGCGCCCGGACTCAGCGTTCTTTTCTGTGGCATCAATCCGGGACTTTACTCTGCCGCAGCGGAGCGGCATTTCGCCAGACCCGGCAACAGATTCTGGCCCGCGCTCCACCTGGCAGGGTTCACGACGCGGTTAGTGGCACCGCACGAAAGCCATGAGCTGCTGGGGTCAGGATATGGGATCACGACCCTTGTACGCCGCGCCACTGCGACGGCCCGCGAAATAACGTCGTCGGAGCTCGTGGCCGGACGGCGCAGGCTCGCTCGCACAGTTGGGACTTATCGCCCGCGCTGGGTCGCTGTACTTGGTGTTGGCGCCTACCGCACGGCATTTGGGCGCCCGCAAGCGACAGTCGGCGCGCAACCAGACACACTGCTCGGTGCACGCGTATGGTTACTTCCCAGCCCGAGCGGCGCCAACGGAAGCTATCCGCTGGTCGATCTGGTGCGGAAGCTACGCGTATTTCACGATGCGGTGAATGAGTCGGGATCGGTCTGATAGTCGCACGATCTTCACCATCGGCCATTCGACGCGGCCGATCGCCGACTTCGTCGCGCTACTGCGCCAGGTCGATGTGGATCTGCTCGTGGACGTGCGCTCGATCCCGGGCTCGCGCGCGATGCCGCAGTTTAATATCGAGACGCTACCTGACTCTCTTGCGGCTGAGGACATCGGCTACCAGCATCTGGGCTCGTTAGGCGGGCGGCGTCACCATAAGAAAGGTGCGCCGCCGTCGACGAATACGCTCTGGCGCGTGCTGGCCTTCCGCAACTATGCGGATTATGCGGAGACCGATGCGTTCCGCGCCGGCCTCGACGAGCTGCTAGCGCTCGCCCGTGACCATCGTTGTGCGATCATGTGCGCCGAAGCCGTGTGGTGGCGGTGTCATCGCCGCATCATCTCCGATTACCTGTTGGCCCGCGACATTCCGGTGGACCACATCATGGGACTTGGCAAAATCACGCCGGCGACACTTACACCGGGTGCGCGCGTGCTGGCGGACGGAACGCTGCGCTATCCAGCTCCTACCTAAGCCGCATCCACTGCGAGAGCCGCCTTCACCTCGGCGACGATGTGGCTCGCCGAGTGGGCGGCGCTTTGGATTGCGTTCGCGGCAGCAAGGTTCGCGCGCATCGCGTGCGACAACAAGTCGTGCATGGTACCTGACGAGAAAATCCGGGTCGTTGATAAAACTCTTACATGAGAAGGAACGCCTCCCAGGCGTTCGCGCGCCGTCCGCATTACCCAGGTTGGCGCGTCTGTTGGAATATCTGCTATGTCATCCACTCCCAACACGACTGGCCGAATGTTCGCAGCGTGTGCAATTCCGTTGTACAGGCTGCGCAGCTTCGTGGCGAAACGCGGGTCGGTGCAGAGGAAGTACACAGGGCCCACGGCTAGGAGTCGCGCGACTTCTGCGACGATTTCCGGACGAAGTGTGACAAGAACCAGGGGCTTCCCGAGCCGCGTCGCCGTTGGACGGACCTCGGCTGCGTGTGCGGCGGTAGTGACGATCAGATCCACCTGCCCGAGCGCGGACGAATTCCCACCGGCTTGCTCGAGCGTCTCCGTCTCAGCGGAGTGAGTTACGAAACCGTAGTCGTCTTCCAACTCTCCGCACAGCCAGCGTAGCTGGTCATGGTTACATTCGACACAGGCCGCGCGCAGGCGCGCTGTCCCGTAACTGCGGCGCGCGTGTTCTCCGAATCGGACAGCCGGAATTCCTCGCTCGAGCGCCTGAGTCAGAATTCCTACGAGCCATTCCATGTTTGGATCGGTCTCTCCGGTTGGAGTCCGATCCGCCGCAGCGAAATATCCGCGCGATCCCCGCCGGCGCGCGACGATTCCCTCCTTCCTGAGCTGATCGTACGCGCGCGTGACGATCCGGGGATCCGAGCCGAGCTCGTGCGCGAGCCGCCTCGCACTGGGGAGCCGATCACCGGCAGACATGCGACCAAAGTGGACGCCGTTGACAATCCGCTCGCGAACGATCGCAATCACATCAGTCCGACGACGCATCGATTCGCCTATTCAAGGAGTGAGATTGGAAAAGGAAGTTCGGGTAAAGTAAAGTTCGGGTGACGACGTTTATCTGCACCATATCGGCCATTGGAGCAAGTTTGCGGCAATTGACATGTTCGGCACCTCAAATGCAAGGTGGCCGCGAATGAGAAACGGAAGGCTCGAGTCACGTCGCGCCGTTGGAGCACCTGACTTCGGAATGAAATGCTGACGACCCAAAAAGTGCCGGTTTTCTACTGCGCCGCGGTCGCTACACGCTGGGGGGCACGCGCGGTTTATCGCATTTTGCCGAGCGGCGGGATGCGCGTCGACCTGAGGGGCATCACCAGCCCCACCGGCGTTGCCTTCGAGGCCAAACCGAATTGCCTCGTCGTCACATCGATGCAAAAACGATCGACTGTTCGTCCCGCTCGGATGAACAGCCATCCCTTCGCCATCCATCCGCCTCCACCACGAACCGCAATCGGCTCATGAGATCGTCATCCCTTCTTCCGCGTTTCCGACTCCCTCTGTTCCTGATCCTTATCGGGGCGTGCACGGGCGCCGCTCAGCATGACCGGACCGCACCCACCGAATCGCGCGCGGCTGGCACCGGCTCGACCGCGACGAACACCAGCGTCGGGAAACCGGATGAGTGGCTCGTTCAGGGAAAAGACCAGGCGCTGACCCGTTACAGCGAGCTGACTGAGATCAACGCGACCAATGCATCGAACCTGAAGATGGCCTGGACGTTCTCGACGGGCGTGCTGCGGGGACATGAAGGCGCGCCGCTCGTGCATGACAACATCATGTACCTCGTCTCGCCCTTCCCCAATATCCTGTTCGCGCTCGACCTGACGAAGCCGGGCGCACCCATCAAATGGGAGTACCATCCAAACCCCGATCGCAGAGCGATTGGTATCGCTTGCTGCGACGTCGTCAACAGAGGCTGGACGTTTGACGATGGAAAAATCTTTTACAACACTCTCGACGCACAAACCGTCGCCGTCGATGCGGCGACCGGTAGTGAGTTATGGAAAGTGCGTGTGGGAGACACCAACCTCGGCGAGACCATGACGATGGCCCCGTTGGTCGTGAGGCATCGCGTCATCGTCGGCAACAGCGGCGGCGAGATGGGAGTTCGGGGATGGGTAGTCGGACTGGACGAAGCGTCAGGCAAAGAGGTGTGGCGGGCTTACAACACCGGGCCGGACAAGGATGTAAAGCTCGGAGCCGGATTTCACGCCTTCTACCCGAAGGATAGAGGCACCGACCTCGGAGTCTCGAGCTGGGCGCCGCGCGGGTATCTTCACGGGGGCGGCACCGCGTGGGGATGGTACTCGTACGATCCCCAGCTGAACCTCTTCTACTACGGCACGAGCAATCCAGGCCCGTGGAATCAGAACCAGCGACCCGGTCCCAACAAATGGACGAGCACACTCTTCGCGCGCGATCCCGAGACGGGCGAAGCAAAGTGGGCGACGCAGATAACCCCACACGACATGTGGGACTATGATGCGGTGAATGAATACACGCTCGTCGATCTCCCAATGGGTGGAGCAACGAGAAAAGTGCTGGTTCACTTCGACCGCAACGCATTCGCGTACGTGATCGATCGCACGAACGGCGAGATCCTTTCCGCTCAGCCGTTCGCGCCACTGAACTGGGCGACAGGAATCGATCTGGCAACGAGCGAGCCTCAGGTGGTCGAATCGAAGAAAACGACGCAGGGGGTGAACGTCACCAACATCTGCCCGCAGGCGTCGGGCGGAAAGGACCAGCAACCGTCAGCCTATTCTCCGCACACCCACCTTTTCTACGTCCCTACCAACAACGTGTGCATGGACTACGAAGGAGTTGAGGCGAGCTACATTGCCGGCACACCCTACTTTGGCGCGAAACTCAAGACCAAGATCCCCGGACCCGGCGGCTATGCCGGCGAGTTCATCGCTTGGGATCCGGTCAACGCGAAAAAAATGTGGGGAATAAAGGAAGGGCTGCCGGTGTGGAGCGGAGTGCTCGTCACTGCGGGCGATGTCGCATTCTACGGCACGCTCGATGGGTGGTTCCGTGCCGTCGATGCCGTTTCTGGAAAAGTTCTTTGGCAGTTCAAGTGCGGGTCGGGCATCATTGGCGCCCCGATGACGTATCGGGGGCCGGACGGGAAACAGTACGTCGCGATCCTTTCCGGTTTTGGCGGCGCACCACCGGTTCCGGCGGACTACGCCTCCCACTTCACCCAAAGCGGTCAGTTGTATGTCTTCTCTCTCTGATCAGATCAAGCCGGCAGTGTTTAGGGGGATGCGACCAAGCCTGCCCGGCGCGCTTAGCACGCTCATCGTCGCTCTCTTTCTTGTGTCATGCGACCGGGACAGCTCGCGCACGCGCTCGAAGGAGCTTCCCGACGTGGCGACGCTCCAGCGGATACCGATGGGTCCCGTACCCGGCTTGGCAGTCAGCACCATAAAAAGGGAAATCCCCAATCCGTACTCCGCAAACGTCGGCGCGACCGCCGATGGTCAGCGACTTTACGTGAGAATGAACTGTGTGTATTGTCACGGTTGGGATGGCGGCGGCGGCATGGGACCCAATCTCCGCGATTCCGTCTGGCGCTTCGGCGGGACCGACGCCGATATCTTCAACAGCATTTACGAAGGGCGTCCAAAGGGGATGCCAGCTTGGGGGGCGCTGCTTCCCCCCGACGAAATCTGGAAGCTCGCTGCCTACGTGCGCACTCTTTCTTCAGGCGGTCCGCCCGAGTTCTCCCCGATGAAGAACATGACACAGAATGACCCAGATGAGCACCACTAGGCTCGGAACGGTTTCGCTGCTGCTCATAAGCCTCGGGTGTGCCGGCGCACCGAGCTTCATGGCGCCCCATGGCGCACCCGCGGATACTGAAGCGTCGCTCGGATGGGGCGTTACCATAGTGGCAATCGTGATCACATTGCTCGTGTTTGGGCTCCTTCTACTCGGGCTCTTGCGGAGGCGTGACTACGATACCACTCCAAAGCACGCCTCAAATCGAAGTATTGTCTGGATCATGGTGGGTGGCGTGCTCCTGCCGGCGGTAGTTCTCGTTGTTGTCACCGGATTCACAATGCGAACTCTCCACGTCGTCGCGGAGCCGGCCGGGAACGCTGACGTGAGGGTGCAGGTGATCGCGCACCGTTGGTGGTGGGAGATCAAGTATCTAGGGGCCACACCCGACTTGATGGTGGTCACCGCAAACGAGATGCACATCCCGGTTCATGGGCGCGTGCATGTCGAGCTGATCGCGGCCGATGTAATTCACAGCTTCTGGGTGCCGCAGCTCGCCGGCAAAATGGATGTGATCCCCGGGCAGCACAACACGACCTGGCTCCGGGCCGACAGCGCGGGTATATATCGCGGTGAGTGCGCGGAATTCTGTGGGGCCCAGCACGCACACATGGACTTCATGGTTGTCGCCGAGCCACCGGCTGCATTCGCAAACTGGCTCTCAGGCCAGCGGACGGTAGCGGCGGTGCCCACGGACTCACTTGACCTGGCTGGCTACAACACCTTCAGAGTTTCCGCCTGCGCTGCGTGCCATACAATCCGGGGAGCGGACGCGTTCGGAAAAGTCGGGCCTGAGCTGACCCACCTCGCATCACGACGTACCATCGCGGCGGGCATGCTACCCAACACGCGCGGCAATCTCGCCGCATGGATCGTGAATGCGCAGAGCATCAAACCGGGCGTTGGGATGCCTGCGCTGCCGATGGCCGCCGCCCAGGAGCAAGCGCTCCTGGCATATCTCTCCACTCTTCGCTAGGCGCGCTCAATGGCGACCCAGATCCCTTCGTTCCCTGCATCGGTCGTAACGGAGAGTCGCGAAATCGACGAGCGTCTCGAGCGCATCTGGGAGACGCCCCCTGGCATCGTCGGCCAGCTCTCAACGGTCGATCACAAGATCATCGGCAAGCGCTACCTGGTGACCGCTTTCCTTTTCTTCATCCTCGGTGGTCTCGAGGCAGCCGTAATGCGCGCCCAGCTCGCGCGCCCCGAGCAGCATCTGTTGTCGCCGGAGGCGTACAACCAGCTATTTACGATGCACGGCACCACGATGATCTTTCTGTTCGCCGCCCCGATCCTTTCGGGGTTCAGCAACTACATGTGGCCGCTCCTCATCGGCTCGCGGGACATGGCGTTTCCCAAGCTGAACGCGGTGAGCTACTGGCTATTCCTCGCAGCCGGAACATTCATCTACGGTGGTGCGCTGACGGGCCACGCCCCCGACGGCGGCTGGTTCAACTACACTCCGCTCACCGGTCCGCAATACTCGCCGGGGCTGAACATCGACATTTACGCCCTTGGGCTGGTCCTGCTCGGCATCTCGACCACCGTCGGCGCGATCAATTTCATCGTAACGATCATCAAGCTTCGCGCTCCCGGAATGTCGATCAATCGCCTCCCGATATTTGTCTGGAGCACGATGACGATTTCCATGTCGATCATCTTTGCCATTCCCGCGCTCACCGTCGCGCTGGCGTTTCTCTTTCTGGAGCGCCGCTTCGGTTTTCACTTTTTCGATCCCGGTGCCGGCGGAAGCCCGCTGCTCTGGCAGCACTTGTTCTGGATCTTTGGACATCCGTGGGTCTACATCGTCGTGCTTCCATCGATTGGAATGGCCTCCGACGTCATACCGCAGTTCTGCCGGCGACCGTTGGCAGGGTATGCCTTCGTCGCAATGGCCACGGTGGCCACTGGAGTCCTCGGCTTTGGGGTTTGGGTGCACCACATGTTCGCTACCGGAATCCCACCAATCTCGGCGACGTTTTTTGGCGCTGCTGGTATGCTCATCTCCATTCCAAGCGGCGTCAGCGTCTTCGCGTGGCTCGCCACCATTTATTATGGTAAGCCGGTGTTCCGCACACCGTTTCTTTTCATGGCCGGGTTCATCGCGCTCTTCGTAATCGGAGGAGTGAACGGCGTGATGACCGCCGTGGTTCCATTCGACTGGCAGCTGACTGACACTTACTTCATCGTCGCTCATATCCACTACGTGCTGATCGGGATGAATGTCTTTCCGGTGATCGGCGCTTTTTACTATTGGTTACCGAAGATGACAGGTCGGCTTCTCAATGAGCGACTCGGAAAGTGGAATTTCTGGCTGATGTTCATTGGAGTCAACGTCGGCTTTTTCCCAATGCACATCCTCGGGTTGCTCGGGATGCCGCGACGGATATACACCTATCCCGCCGGCATCGGCTGGGACACGTCGAATCTCATCGTCAGCCTTGGCGCCTACCTGTTTGCCATTGGCGTACTGCTGTTCATCATCAATGTTGTAATAAGCCTCCGGAGTGGTCAGCCGGCGGGTGACAACCCGTGGGATGCCAGCACGCTCGAGTGGTCCACCTCGTCTCCTCCCCCGTCATACAACTTCGCCGTGATCCCCACCATTGGTAGTCGCGATCCACTCTGGGAAGGCCGCCTCTTCGGAAAGATGAAGAGCGTACTCTCGCGCGGCCCGCTGCTGGCCGAAGGCAGACAGACAGCCGGAACGTCCATGCTCGACGCCGAGCCGCAGTTCATTCTCGGAATGCCCTCCGATACGCTGTGGCCCCTGATCGCCGCGGCATCTTTATCCGCGTTGTTCGTCGGGCTCCTCCTCAGCGCGTGGTCGCTCGTCGCCGTCGGGGGCGTAACGACGTTCGTCTCCGTCGCCGGCTGGCTCTGGCCGAGAGCGGAGATGGCAAGGACGGAGTCGCTCGACGGTGGAAGGTCGAGTGGCTGGTGGGGAACGGTTTGTCTCATTGCCACCGAGGCCGCCTTCTTTGCCTATCTCCTCACGAGTTACTTCTATCTGGCTTCGCGGTCGACATTCGCGTGGCCGCCCGCCGGTCCACCATCCCTTCGCCTCGTTGTCCCAAACACTCTGATACTCCTGGCCAGCAGCGGTACGATGATCTGGGCCGACCGCGGAATCCGCTCCGGCTCCCGTGCACGCCTTCGCGCGGGATTGTTGCTGACGTTCCTCCTCGGCGTTGTCTTTCTCGCGATCCAGGCGATCGAATACCGGAGCAAGGGCACAGTGCCGGGCGATAACGCGTACAGCTCGCTCTTTTTCACCATCACCGGTTTTCACGGCGCTCACGTCGCGGTGGGCTTGCTGATGATCGCCGTTACTTCCGTTCGAGCGTGGCTGGGTCATTTTTCGCCTGAGAAACGGTTTGCTGTCACCAACGTCGCGCTGTACTGGCACTTCGTCGACGCCGTATGGCTCTTCGTTTTCACCGCGCTCTATCTCGTACCGCGCGCATGGTAGAAACGGCAGAGCCACTTTCGCTTTCACGGGCCTCACAACCAATGAAGGCGCAGCGTACCTCCGTCCTCTGGTTTGGGTTTCTTGCGGGTCCACTGGCATGGGCCACTCAGGAGCTCAGCTCTTATGCGTTCAGCGCATATGCGTGCGCACCGCACATGACGAACCTCGACGAGCCGGCGTTGCGCGGCCTCGTTCTCCTGCTCATCCTGATCGCGCTGGCGGCGGCGGCGGTCGCGCTGGCGGGTGGGCTGGTGGCGCTCCATGAGTGGCGCGGCGCAGCCACTTCTGACGAGGGCCACGACGAGGCGCCGCATGGAGGAGATCTCCAGCACGTTGCCCATCGGGGCGGGGATGTCGCGACAAACCAGCGGACGGGCCGCGCACGATTCATGGCGCTCGCGGGAATTTTTTTCAGCTCTCTCTTCCTGTTTGGAATCGTCCTCAGCGCCGTTCCCTTGTTCACGCTGAATTTCTGCGTGGCCCGATGACAATCGCCTGTTATGCCCGACCCATTCGCCTATGGGTGGTCAGTCTTCTTTGTGTATCAGGAGCAATGGCGTGCGGGTACGGGTCTGCCCAATCCACGCAGCTCGTCGATGGTGGAAAAGCGGAGCGTGGCCGTGCGCGAATCATTTCGAGTGGTTGCGGCTCCTGCCACACGATTCCCGGCGTGCGCGGAGCAAGAGGAGTCGTCGGCCCGAACCTCACTGAATTCGGGCTGCACAGCTTTATCGCGGGCGAGGCTCCGAATACTCCCGACTATCTGGTGCGCTGGATCATGAATCCGCAGCAAATAGAGCGCGGCACGGCCATGCCGACTCTTGGCATTTCCGAGCCCGATGCGCGGGACATCGCGGCGTATCTGTACACCCTTCACTAACCTGACCCGGTCAATGCCGCTATGCGGTCTGACCGTCAAGTTGATTCGTCTGTCGTGACCAACCAGCGCCGCTAATACGCGATGTAGCCGGTGAGCCCTCCATCCGGCTATCATCGTCGTGAATCCGACGTGCGCGGCGAGACAATGACCTTCCCGTACCATCGTCTGCGACGACCGTACCAAAGACAAACCTTAGTCTGATCGGTAGACTCCTCAACGTGGCAACGAACGCCGCCCACGAGTACGAGGAGTCACGATGACGGAAGCGATTGCGCGGGAACGAGGAACGCAGAAGACAGGTCGACAGGCGGGGAAGCCGATGCGTCGCCTTCTGCGGTTGGGCCAGAGCGTGTGGCTGGACTACCTGCGTCGCGGGATGACCCGCTCGGGGGAGCTCGCGGAAATGGTCGCTGACGGCCTTCGCGGGATGACGTCCAATCAGACCATCTTCGAGCAAGCGATAGCGGGAAGTGCCGACTACGACGATGCACTCATCGAGCCGACGGCCTCGCACGCGACGGATCGGGAGATCTTCGAGGGACTGGCCATCCGGGACGTGCAGGAAGCGGCGGACGTCTTCCGAGACGTGTATGACGAGACAGACGGCGCTGATGGCTTCGTCTCGATTGAAGTCTCCCCCGAATTGGCGCGCGACACGGAGGGCTCGATCGCCGAAGCGCGGCGGCTGTGGCAGTCGGTCGATCGTCCGAACGTGATGATCAAGATCCCTGGTACTCGCGAGGGGTGGCCCGCGATCGAAAGGTGCCTTCGGGAGGGGATCAACATCAACATCACGCTCCTCTTTTCGCTGGAGCACTATAACGCGGTCGCCGACGCATATCTGCGCGCGCTCGAGGCGCGCGTGGCGGCGGGACAGCCCATCCATCGCGTCGCGTCGGCGGCCTCGCTCTTCGTGAGCCGCGTCGACACCGAGGTGGACAAACGCATCGCGGCGAAAGGAGGCGCGCTGACAGCCCTGAGAGGGCGTGTCGCGATCGCAAATGCCCGACTTGTTTACGCTTCCTTCGTGGGTATCACTCACTGCGCGCGCTGGAACTCGCTCGAGGCGCGGGGCGGGAAGGTCCAACGTCCGCTCTGGGCGAGCACAGGCACGAAGAACGCCGCGTACTCCGACGTGCTGTACGTCGAGTCCTTGATCGGCTCCGAAACGATCACGACCGTTCCCCCAGACACGCTGCGTTTGTTCCAGGATCACGG
>JBBQFZ010000086.1:0-10691 GCA_038322455.1 Gemmatimonadales bacterium
CGGCGCCGGCTCCGTCGAACAGGCGGTGCACAAGTGCTGCGCCGACCGCATCGGCCACGGCACGCGCCTTCTCGAGGATGCGGAGTTGACGCAATACGTGAACGACCGGCAGATCGCGCTTGAGATCTGTCTCACCAGCAACGTGCAGACGAAAGCGGCGGAGTCGTATGAGACGCATCCATTCCGGCAGTATTTCGACAAGGGAATGAACGTCACGCTCAATACCGACAACCGGCTGATGAGTGCGACCACGCTCACAGATGAATACATCCACGCCGCGGAACACCTTGGATTCACGATGGACGAGCTCGCCGGGATCGCGCTGAACGGATTCGAGAGCGCTTTTCTGCCGTGGGAGGAGCGCCTGATGCTGATCGAGGAAGTATCCGACAAGATCGACGAGATGCTCGGAATCGGCGAATGAAGAGCGAGTACTCCGCGGAAGCGGCGCGAAAAGCGGCTGACGCGATCGGTAAGCGTACTGGGAACCGCGCACCAGCGGTCGCGATCGTGCTCGGCTCGGGACTCGGCGGTCTGGCCAAAGCGATCCAGGACGCCGTTCGAGTTCCATTCAAGGAGATACCCGGCTTCCCGGAGGTAACCGTCGTCGGGCACGACGGTGCGGTGATCGCCGGACGTTTGGGTGGCCGCGAGGTCGTGGCGTTGAGCGGGCGATTCCACATGTACGAAGGACACTCGGCGGCGCTCGCGGCTTTTCCCGTGCGCGTCTTTCACGCACTGGGAAGCCGGGAGCTCTTCGTATCGAATGCGGCGGGTGGAATCTCCACCCGGCTCGGAGTGGGAGATCTGATGATGATCGCTGATCACATCAATCTGATGGGATCGAATCCGCTGGTCGGACCGGCGCCGGAAGGGGAGATGCGCTTTCCCGACATGACCGATGCATACGATCCCGGCCTGCGCAGAGTCATGCGAACGGCGGCTGAGAAACTCAAGATTCCCCTCCGCGAGGGCGTCTACGCCGGCTTGCTCGGCCCTTCGTATGAGACGCCGAGCGAGGTGAAGATGCTTCGGTTGTTAGGGGCCGATGCCGTGGGAATGTCGACCGTGCCCGAAGTGATCATGGCGAGAGCGTTGGGAATGCGCGTTGCCGGTATCAGCTGCATCACCAACGCGGCCGCGGGAGTAACGGGTGCCGCGCTGAGTCACACGGAGGTGCTCGAAACGACCCAGCGCGTGAGCGCGGCGTTCGAATCGCTCGTCACCGAGTTCGTCGCCCGCCCGGCGGATCTTCAGCCGTCTTCGGCGAGGTGATTGAGAGGGCCGTGGCCTGATCCAAGTCCCGGTGCGGTCGCTATCGCGTTGTGCACGTACCCGATCGAGCGGCGGACCGCCGCATGCAGGGACTCGCCCTTCGCGAGCTGCGCGGTAATCGCTGCCGACAGCGTACAGCCCGTCCCGTGGGTGCTGGTCGTCTCGATGCGCCCGCTGCGGAATGCGCGAACGTTTCCGTCGTAGAGTACGTCGACGACCCTGTTCGCGGACTCGAGATGTCCACCTTTCACCAGTGCTGCCCGCGCGCCCATTTCATCTACGATTTTCTCCGCGGCGCGCGCCATTCCGTCCTCGTCCTCGATCTTTTCGCCGACGAGAATCTCCGCCTCGTGGATGTTGGGAGTGACGAGAAACGCCCGGGATACGAGGTCTCTTCGTATTACTTCGATGGCATCCGTCTCGAAGAGGACGTCACCCGAGCTCGCCACCATCACGGGATCCAGCACGTAGTTGGCGAGAGAATGGTCGTCGATCGCGGCGGCCACGAGAGATGCAATCGCACCAGTCGCCAACATTCCCGTCTTGAATGCCGCCGGCGGCAGATCCAGCACGACGGATTCGATCTGTGCCCGCACCAGCTCTACGGAGACCGGTTCCCATTTGTCTACGCCACGGGTGTTCTGGGCGGTAACCGCGGTAATGACCGACGTTCCGAATACGCCGAATCTCTGAAAGGTCTTCAGGTCGGCCTGAATCCCGGCGCCGCCGCCCGAGTCCGAGCCAGCGATGGTGAGCGCAATCCGCATGAAACAAAGATGCGCCCCGACTTATCGGGGCGCATCTTCGACACTCGTAGCTTCTTGCCGGCGTCTACTGCATCTGACGCGGCGGCGGCGACGGCGGCAATGACAGAAGCCGCGACTTGAACGAGTGGAAGTTGCGAGTATCGGTGCCGAGGCTCGCGAGGGTGTTCGGCGGAAGCTGATTGATTCGCGACTGGATGGCGGTGATTCGATCCTCTTCGAGGGGGTGGGTCAGAAACCACGCTTCCACGCCGGCGGGACGCGTTTTCCGCTCTTCCAGAAGCTTCCGGAACATGCTGACCATGCCTTCGGGGCTGATTCCCGCGCGGATCACGTTGTTGAACCCTTCCTGATCGGCTTCCGCCTCGTCACCCCGACTGAAGCGGGCGAATACCGCGCTGCCCGCAACGTTGATCACGGCGCCGGCAACCTGGCTGTTGCACACGCCAGTAAGCACACAGGCCAGCGTAATGCCGACGTTCGCGCCCTGCTCCTTCTGCATCTGCTTCACGGTGTGGCGGCGCAGAACGTGACCTATCTCGTGGCCGAGCACGCCGGCTACTTCGTCCATTTTATCGGAGCGCTCGATGAGCCCGCGATTCACGTAAACGAAGCCGCCCGGCACCGCGAACGCGTTCACTTCCTTGCTGTCCACTATGAAAAAGTGCCAGTCGAGATCCTTTCGACTGGTGAGTCTGGCGATCGAGTCGCCCAGCACGTTGATATAGCGGTTCAACTCCGGATCCTGGACGATCGGTAGTTGTGCGTTGATCTGTTGCGCATATTCCTGTCCCATCTGGATTTCCTGCTGCTGGGAAATACCGCATGCGACAAGGGGGAGTGTGAGTGCAACGCCTATGATGAATCGCTTCATGGAAACTCCGACGATGGGATTACTGATGGGGCGAAAAGGCAAATACTATTCCAAGATGCGTTTCGCCATCGATCTGTGAAGCTACTTACGCTCGCCCGGGATCTTCAGCGACGAAAGGCGCGCGAAAAACACTCGCTCTTCGTCGCCGAGGGTGTTCGCTCGGTCGAAGAGCTGCTGCGATCCGGACTCACGGTGCGTGGGGCCCTCGTAACTCCGAAGCTCGCCACCGCGCCGCGAGGCGAATCACTGCGCCGGCGACTCGATGAATCGGGCGTCGAGATCGCCGAGCTTACGGACAAGGAATTCCTGAGTGCAGCCGAGACGGAGTCGCCCCAGGGTGTCCTGGCCATCGGGGAAGTCCCCGTCCGCACTCTCAATACACTCGACATCCCCAATGTGTGCCGCCTGCTGGTGCTCGACGCCGTACAGGACCCCGGCAACGTCGGCACAATCCTTCGCACCGCCTCCGCACTTGGCGCCACGGCGACGATCGCCTTGCCTGGGACGGTGGACCTCTGGAATCCGAAAGTCATCCGGAGCTCCATGGGCGCTCAGTTCGCCCACCCGGCCATTCACGCAGAATGGCCCGACCTGACGAAGCTTCTCGACCGGGAACACATCGAATTGTGGGCTGCGGACGCACAGGGCGAGCCCCTGGATCTGGGCCGTGCTGTTAAGCGGCTGGCAATCGTCGTAGGTAATGAAGGGTCTGGCCTCAGCCCCCAGATTCGGGCGAAGGCCCAAAGAACAATTTCGCTACCGCTCGCCAGCGGCGTAGAGTCGCTCAATGTCGCCGTGGCAGCCGGTATAATCCTCTACGAGCTACGTCCATGATCGATATTCTGGTCGGCGTTTACGTCTTCGCGATTGGGATCTGCGTCGGGTCATTCCTGAACGTATGCATCGGCCGCTGGCCCGAGGGGCTTTCGGTTGTGAGGCCGAGGTCGAGATGCCCAAAGTGCGGACACCAGATCAAGGCGACGGAGAACATTCCGATCCTCAGCTGGCTCATTTTGCGCGGACGGTGCAGTGGGTGTGGTGAGAGCATCTCGATCCAGTATCCCATCGTCGAGCTGTTGGTCGGCCTGCTTTGGTTGGCGGCGTTCCTCCAGTTCGGGATGTCGTTCGCAGCCTTTCGAGTCGCGGTATTCGCGACAGTCCTGCTCGGCATCTCGATCACCGACGCGAAATATTTTCTCATCCCCGACGGATTTACGGTCTTCGGGGTGCTGTTCGTGCTGCTCACGTCGATCGGAGCTCTCTTCGCTGGCGACAGTGGGCCTTTCCCGGCGCCCTGGGAGGCAGTGATAGGCATGTGCGTGGGGGCCGGGGCGATCTCGGTCGTTGGATGGCTCGGCGAAGTCTGGCTGAAGAGGCCAGCAATGGGATTCGGAGACGTGACGCTAATGGCTGTTGTGGGCGCCGCTGTGGGTCCTACTCGCGCACTGCTCACCATCTTCATCGGGGCGGTACTCGCTCCGATCGTGCTGCTCGGCGTCGTCTATCCGCTGTCGGCCCGCGGGCTCGCCGATGACAAGGGTCAGACCGAGCTGGCGCTCGAGGCGGATTCAGGATGGCGCAGACGCGAGCTCCCGTTCGGCGTCTTTCTTGCGCCCGCTGCGCTGATCACGTTGCTTTGGGGAGATGCGATCATCGGGTGGTACCTGCGCATCTCGGGGCTGTAGCAGCGGCTTTCTCCCTTTTCGCCTGAAATGAGTGCTCAACTGAATCGAACGATCTTCCTGCCGGCCGCGGCGCTCATCGCTCTCGGCGCGGCGTGCGAGAAGCCGAAGCCCAAATACGAAGGACCCTACGCCGCGCAGGTCGCCGAAGCGGTGCCGATGATCGAGAAAGCGGTTGGTCTCAAGTTCAAGACTCCGCCCAAAGTTGAAACCCGCTCGAAGGAGCAGGTGAGGCAGTACATCGTCAAGCAGGTCAGCGATTCGCAGGCGGTTCGCGAGCTGAGTGGGGAAGAGGCGGCGTACAAGAGACTCGGTCTCATTCCCGATACCCTCAAGCTCCAGCCGTTTCTCGAAAGCCTACTCGTCGAGCAGATAGTTGGCTTCTACGATCCACACACGAAGATTCTGTACATCGTCGATGGCTCGCCCAAGGATCTGGTTGCGACGATCGTGACGCACGAGCTGGTGCACGCGCTCCAGGATCAGTACATCAGCCTCGATTCCGTTCAGAAAGCGGTCGGCGACAACGATCGACAAACCGCGGCGCAGTCCGTGTTCGAGGGGCAGGCCGTTTACGAGCAGATCTCGATCATGCTTGGCGGATCGAACATCGCGATCAATCTTCCCGGAGGCTGGGATCGAATCCGAGAGATGATTCGGGAGAGCCAGGCGTCGATGCCCGTCTTCGCAGCTGCCCCACGTGTGATCCAGGAGACGCTCATTTTCCCGTATCTGAGCGGCGCGGAATTCTACAGGAACTACAAGGAGCGCAAGCCTGGCTCGGTCATCTTCAATGACATGCCGGCCTCGACGGAGCAGATAATCCACGCTACGGCATTCTTCGGCACGCGTGACACCCCGACGAAGGTGACCCTCGGCCCGCTCACGAACGCGAAGAGCGTCTACGAAAACGGTCTGGGCGAATTCGAGACTAGGCTGTTTCTCTTCCAGCACCTCAACGACCAGAACGAGGCAATTCGCGGCGCGGCCGGCTGGGACGGCGATCGCTACGCGGTGGTGAGCACTCCGCAGGGGCCCGGAATCGTTTGGCTCACGGTGTGGGACTCGTCCGTCGAGGCGGGCGAATTCTACGATATCTCCGGTCGGTCGATCGAGAAGCGATTCAACACCAAGGCGGCGGCGGGGTCAACGAGTCTCGTCAAGAAATACTCGGCGGGCGACCGGACGCTGCAGCTAAGCACGGTTGAGATTGGCGGACGGCCGGTGGTGATCTATGAGGACCTGCCGGCGGGGGCGAACGTCAACGTCGTCAATCCGGCGCAGGTGAAGCTCGTTCAATAAGTCGGAGGCTACAGGCCCAGCAGCTTCTGCAGGCCGAACGTGCACACCCCAATCAATCCACCAAGCACGTAACCCGTAGTGATGATCAGGTTCAGCTCGTTCTGAATCACATTGCGCAGAATTTCTTCGACGCGCTCGACGCTGAACGCCATCACTTTCCGCTCCACCATCGCCTGCACATCCAGCTTCTTGATCAGCTCGGGCAGCTGGTCGTGTATCCACTCCCAGATCACGGGCGCAGCCGAGGCTGCCAGCCGTCTTGGCGCTTCCGGATCCTTTTTCGCTTCCACGTCGCCCAGAATATCGGATATCGGTTTCTGGAGGTAGGCGAGAATCGCGTCGTGTATGGCCTTCGAGATCTCTTCCCTGATCTCGGGCTCCTCCAATAAGCCGACTACCTGTTCCACTCCGTCGGTCTCGATCGCGTCGAGCACGCTGTCGAACTTTTTCTCAGTCATCATCAGCTTGGCGAAGAGGCGCTCGTGAAAGCGCATGTCGTCGACGAAGCGATTGAACATCGAGTGAAGAGCGGTGCGCAGTTTTACCCGCGTCGCGGGCTGGCCGAGGAACGCGCCCAGCTTGGTCATCGCGACCGGGAGATACGCCGTGGTCGCTCCCTCGAGCGCTGTCACGACCGCGGGAGGAACCTTGTCGATGAGCGGGTCGCGGGACGTCAGCATGTTGGCAATGACTTCTTCCACGCGCGATTTGAACGCTTCGAGCAGCTCGGGTCGGGCGAGCTCGCTCTGTAGATCGCCGGGCGTCAACAGCCGCTCGCCCACAGTGCGTCCGAGACTCTTCGCCAGCCTCGCCTGATTTTTGGGTATCGCGCCCTGAAAGCCGAACTTCTTCTTCTTGGGATTGAAGAGCATCCAGACGGCTACGGTGTCGGAGAGACCCCCAGCCATCGTTCCGACGAAGACATGGATTCCGAACTGAATCCAGGGGTTGGCGACGTTCACCTACTGATTGATTGTCGCCGGACTCGACTGGTTGATGGACGCCGTGACCGAATCCGATACGGCATTCTTGGGCGCCACATCCCCGTGCGGCTCTGCGGCATCAGCCAGTGTGCCCGGCCCCTTTGGGAGCAGCGCGAGGTGAATGATGTCGTCCATGGTCGAAACAAAGGTAAACGTCATGCTGGTCACGACCTCGTCGGGAATGCCACGCAAATCTTTCTCGTTGGCCTTTGGCAGAAGCACCTGCCGAAGCCCCGCGCGATAGGCCGCCATCACCTTTTCCTTCACTCCGCCGATCTCGAGCACCTTTCCGCGCAACGTCATCTCACCAGTGAGCGCGATGTCGCGGCGAACGGGACGCCGGCTCAGTACGCTCGCAATCGCCAGCGTGACGGCCGCGCCCGCGCTCGGACCGTCCTTCGGAATGGCGCCAGCCGGGAAGTGTACGTGGAGATCGCATTCCTTGAATTCGACATCGTCGACGCCCAATGAATGCGCTCGCGAGCGAACGTAGGAATACGCGGCGTCAACCGACTCGCGCATGACGTCGCCCAGCTGGCCCGTCACCGTCAGGCGCCCCGAGCCCGGCATTCTCAGCGCCTCGATCACCATCAGGTCGCCTCCTGTTGCGGTCCACGCCATCCCGGTTACGGCACCGATCTCCGGCTCCTGCTCGGCATCCTCCAGCGTGTAGGTCGGATTGCCGAGGATGTCGACGACCATCGGATTGTCGACAATCCACGCTCCCTCTTCGCCGTCCGCTTTCTTGCGAGCGCGCTTGCGCATGAGGGCGGCGATGTTACGCTCGAAATTCCGGAGACCGGCCTCGCGCGAGTAGCGGTTGGAGATGAACCCGAGGACTTCGTCCGTGAACTGGATGTCCTTGTCGGTAATGCCATGATCTTCGAGCAGCCGCGGCAACAGATAGCGCCACGCGATCTCCACTTTCTCCTCGACCGTGTAGCCCAATACGCGAATGACTTCCATGCGGTCCCGCAGGGGCGCCGGGATGTCGAACAGGTTGTTCGCCGTACAGATGAAGAGGATGCTGGAAAGATCAAATGGCAGGTTGAGATAGTGATCGACGAAGTTCGAGTTCTGCGAAGGGTCGAGAACCTCGAGCATCGCGGCTGTAGGATCTCCGGATGGCCCGCCGCTGGTCATCTTGTCTATCTCGTCGATCATCAGCACCGCGTCTCTCACCTGGACACGCCGCAGTGACTGCAGAACCAGGCCCGGCATTGCTCCGACGTACGTGCGGCGATGTCCGCGAATCTCAGCTTCGTCTCTCACGCCGCCGACGGAGATGCGATAGAACGCGCGGTTGATGGAAGACGCGATCGCTTCGCCGAGCGATGTCTTCCCGGTACCCGGCGGTCCCACGAAGCACAGTATGGGGCCATGGGGATCCCCTCCACGGAGCTTGCGAACGGCGAGATACTCCGTGATGCGCTCCTTGGCCTCCTTCAGGCCGTAGTGCCGGCTGTCGAGGAGCTCTTCGACCTTGCTGAGCACGATGACCTCGTCGGTCACCGAGCGGTTATTCCACGGGAGGGCCAGCATCCAGTCCAGATACGTGCGAATGACCTGATATTCGCTCGAGGCGGGGGAGAGATTCCGCATGCGCTCGATTTCACGACGCGCCTCCTGCGCGGCCTTTTCCGGCAGATTCGCATCTTCCAGTTTTTTCAGCGTCTCGATCGCTTCCTTCTCTCCAGGATCGCCCTCGCCGAGCTCGGACTGAATGGCGCGCAGCTGCTGGCGGAGGTAGAACTCCCGCTGGTGCTGCTCGATCTTGATCTCGGTTTGACGCTTCACGTCTTCGGCGACGCGGGCGCGACCCACTTCTCGTTCGACGCGGCCGAGTAGAAACTTCAGCCGCTGCCCGATATTGAGGCGCTGAAGGATCTCGTCCTTGTCGGAGACCTTGAAATTCAGATTGGTCGCGGCGAGATCGGCGAAGCGGCCGGGATCCGAGATGTTCATCTTGAGGATCGCCGGCACTTCGTCCGGGATGCGATCAATCAGCTCCGCCAGCGTCTCGGCGCCCGCAACGATGCGCGAGATTAGGTCGTCGACCTCGTTCGGGTCGGGCGGAATCTCCTTGGCGGGCTTGATCCGCACGATGGGGAAGGGCTGGGTCTGTGCCACTCCCTCGACGACTATTCGCCGCAGTCCCTGAAGTGTGATCTGGACGGTCTCGCCGGGAAGGTTGATGCGCTCGTGGACGCGCGCGGCTACTCCAACCCGGCCGACGAACCGCTCAGGGTCCAGGATGTCGTCGTGATCGCCGGTCGCGACGACGAGCCCGACGATCAACCCCGACTGTTCGTTGGCCCGCAGGAGCGAAAGGTTTTCCGGCGCGCCCATCTGGACCGCGATGGTGCCGAGGGGATAGACGATGGTCGATCGAAGCGCCATCAGCGGCAGCGTCGAAGGAATCTCGGCTTGAAGGATGTCGTCTCTACGCTGCATTGCGGCCATGCAATCTCTCTCTAGGGAGATGGTGCGTCGGTTGTTTCAGAAGTTAACGGCGCCTAAGTTTAAAGGCTATGTTCGAAGACCTGAGCGAAAAGCTCGAAGCCACTTTTGCGCGCCTGCGCGGCCGCGGCGTTCTTAGCGAAGCCGACATCAAGGAGGGCCTGCGCGAAGTCCGCCGGGTGCTGCTCGAGGCCGACGTCAACTTCCAGCTGACGCGTGAGTTCCTGGAGCGCGTCGAAAAGAAAGCCACCGGCGTCAATGCTCTCAGTGCCGTCTCGCCGGGTCAGCAGCTGGTCAAGATCGTCCACGAGGAGCTCACCGCCATGCTCGGCGAGCGACGGGAGGGACTGAAGCTCAGTACTGTCCCGCCCTCGGTGATCATGATGGTCGGCCTGCAGGGATCAGGGAAGACGACGACCGCGGCCAAGCTTGCTCGCAAGCTCAAGGCGGAGGGCCGCTCGACGCGGCTCGTCGCCGCCGACGTCTACCGGCCCGCGGCGATCGACCAGCTCGAGACGCTCGGACGCGATCTGTCGATTCCGGTCTACGCCGACAGGACCACAACGGACGTCGTGAAAATCGCGCGCGCCGGTGTCGCGGAAGGGCTTCGTGAGCGCGATCGCGTCGTCATCATCGATACCGCGGGACGGCTCCAGATAGACGACGCGATGATGCAGGAGCTTTCGCGACTCAAGGACGCGCTGCACCCGTCGGAGATTCTGCTGGTGGCGGACGGAATGACCGGACAGGACGCGGTCAAGATCGCACAGGGATTCGACGCAGCGCTCGATGTGACGGGCGTGATCCTCACCAAGATGGACGGCGATGCTCGCGGCGGAGCGGCGCTGTCCATTTACGGAGTCACCAAAAAACCGATCAAGTACATCGGTGTTGGCGAAAAGTCGGACGCGCTCGAAGAGTTCCATCCCGAGCGGATGGCCGGCCGCATCCTCCAGATGGGCGACATCGTTACGCTAGTTGAAAAGGCGCAGGCTTCGTTCGACGAAGCAGAGGCGAAGCGGCTGGAGAAAAAGGTCCGGAAGGAGGGGATGGATCTGAACGATTTCCTCAACAGCATGAGGCAGATTCAGAAGATGGGGCCGCTCGAGGGAATCCTGAAAATGCTTCCCGGCGTCAACACGAAGGCCTTGAAGCAGATGAAGGCGGACCCAAAGCGGATGTCGCACGTCGAGGCGATAGTGCTCTCGATGACGCCAGAAGAGCGCAAGAATCCGGGCATCATCAATGGCTCGCGTCGCGCGCGGATCGCCAAGGGATGCGGCCGCCCGATCAGCGACGTGAACCGGCTGCTCGATCAGTTCCGGGAGATGCAGAAGATGATGAAGAAGAT
>JBBQFZ010000087.1:0-10566 GCA_038322455.1 Gemmatimonadales bacterium
GTCGCATGTGGAACATGGTCGGATTCCAGACGCGCCTCCGCATTCCCGAGCAGCAGCGCGTTTTGAAGATGATCCCCGGACTCGAGCAGGCGGAATTTCTGCGCTACGGATCGATTCACCGGAATTCGTATCTCAACTCACCCGCGGCGCTGAGCAGCCACCTCGCCGCGCGCGACGAGCCACGGATGCTCTTCGCCGGCCAGATAACCGGCGTCGAGGGTTACACCGAGAGCTCCGCCACCGGTCTGCTTGCGGGGATCAACCTGTCGCGTATCCTGTCGGGGGACGAACCAGTAGTTCCTCCCCCGACTACGATGCTCGGCGCGCTCTACCGTTACATGAGGGAAGCCGAGCCAAAGCACTTCCAGCCCATGAACGCCAACTTCGGCCTGATCGACGATCTGCCGGTGACCGTGCGCGACAAGAAACGGAAGCGAGAGATGTTCGCCGAGCGGGCGCTCTCGGACATGAAGGCATGGATCGACGCGAACGGCGTCGTGGGCGTCACGGCGGCCCGCGCCTGATGAGCGAGCCGAAAGCGGTCGGGGACTTCCTGACTCACCTGGAAAAGGAGAGAGACCTTTCGCCCAATACGCTCATCGCCTACAGGCGCGACCTCGAGGAATTCGTTGAATTCCTCGGGAAGTACTACGGCGTGAGCGAATGGACGTGGCAGGGGCTCGATCGTCTGGCGATTCGCGGCTTTCTCGCGCACCTGACGCGGAAAAAGCTCAACAAGCGCTCGATCGCGCGCAGTCTCTCGGCCGTGCGAAGCTTCTACAAGTATCTGCACCGGAACGAGCAGGTCGAGGCGAACCCCGCGCGCGGCGTAGGCACTCCGAAGCAGGACAAGTATCTTCCGGGATACCTCGACCGTGCGCAGATCGAGCTGCTCTTTCAATCTGCCGGGCTGAAGGCGCAGGGTGGGAAATTCCCGGACGTCCGCAACTCGGCGATCCTCGAGCTCTTTTACTCGACAGGAATGCGACTGTCGGAGCTTCGCGGTATCAACAGGATGGACATAGATCTTCTCTCGCAGCAGGTGAAGGTGCGCGGCAAGGGACGAAAGGAGCGAATCATTCCGGTCGGAGATCATGCCCAGCTCGCGCTCAGAAACTACGAGTCGAAGCGCGACGAGCTGTTGCGGGGAATCGGATCGGCGGGGGACCGCACCGCGTTCTTTCTCAGCAATCGAGGAAAGCGAATCTCGGTGCGGGCGATCCAGAACGCCGTGACGGGATTCCTCAACAAGATCGATGAGAACTCCGGTCTGTCGACGCACTCGCTGCGTCACTCTTTCGCGACGCACCTTCTCGACGCCGGCGCCGATCTGCGCGCCGTTCAAGAGCTACTCGGCCACGCATCGATCTCCACCACCCAGATCTACACGCACACGAGCGTCGAGCGACTGAAGGCGGTGTACCAGAAAGCTCACCCGCGAGCGTGAGATGAAGAGCGCGACGAAGAAGCGCCACCACTGGATCGTTCGAACGACGCATTGGATAAACGTCGTCGCGGTAATCATCATGGTCGGCAGTGGCCTTCGCATCTTCAACGCCTATCCGGCGTTCGCGCGGAAGGGCGAGCTGTTCTGCTGCTATCCGTTCGAGCATAAGGCAATCCCGGCGTGGCTCACCTTTGGCGGCTGGCTCGGAGGAGCGCGTCACTGGCACTTCGCGATGATGTGGGTTCTCGTCGTCAACGGCTTGATCTATCTGGCGTTTGTCTACCTTCACGGCGAATGGCGTGATCTGGTGCCGCGGAAGGGTGACATTCGTGACAGCGTCCAGATGATCAGGTTCTATCTCTTCGTCAACAAGAATCATCCCCACCAGGGCAAGCACAACGCGCTGCAGAAATCTGCGTATTTCATGCTGCCGATAGCGGGGGCGCTCGCCGTGATCAGCGGCATCGCCATATGGAAGCCGGTGCAGCTAGCGCTCCTCACCAACCTTCTGGGCGGCTACGTATGGGCGCGCTACTGGCATTTCATCGCGATGCTCGTGATCGTGATACTCAGCGTGATCCACGTATTCATGGTGTTCGCCGTCGACCCGTACTCGATTCCGTCGATCATCACCGGAAACTACGACGAGCGGAATTCACCGGAGGCGAGGAACGCGCGTCCGTTCTATCATCTTTTTCCGCGACGTGAGCCGATCGCGCCCCCGGAGGGGCCAACGTGAACGCCGACGACAAGAGGTACACGCTGATCGGCGGGATTGACCGGCGCGATTTTCTCGCGTGGGGTGGCATCGTCTCGGCGGCGTTTCTTGCCGCGTGCAATTCGAACGGGCCGCAATCCGCCGACAGGCTGCTCAAGTACGCGGAGCGAAAGAACCGAGGCATCGAGCGCGCGTTGTTCCGGCACACCTCGATGGATGGCGTACCGGGAAACGCCTTCGAGGCGGGGAACAAGCTGCCGAGCTATTACGTCTCGCCCACCGTCCCCGTTTGGGATGAGAAGGCAAGAGGGAAGTGGAAGCTCGAGGTGAGTGGCCTCGTGTCGAATCCGCTGTCTCTCACTCTCGAGGATCTCCAGCGGCTCCCACGGGTGTCGAGGCGCGTCAATCACTACTGCGTCGAAGGCTGGACGGCGGTCGAAACATGGAGCGGGTGTCCCTTCAGCGAGATCGCAAAGCTGGCGCGCGTGTCACCCGACGCGCATTACGTCGATTTCCAGTCGTTCGACGACGACTACCACGAGAGCTGGGATCTGGAGAGCGCGATGCATGCGCAGACGGTCGTTGCCTATGGTCTGGACGGCAAGATGCTCGAGCCCGCTCACGGTGCTCCAGCTCGGGTGTATTCACCCATCAAGCTCGGATACAAGAACACGAAGTACCTCACTCGTATCGCATTCATGCCGAAGATGAACGGCGGCTACTGGAGCGATCGCGGCTACGAGTGGTACGGCGGCACTTAGCATCCCGGAGGAGAGCTCGCTCCGCGAGAGGTTACCGAATTCGAGTTTTGGGCGGGGTCTGATTTACTCTGGAATTCTTGTCGCTGCCACCAACTCCCCTGCGCGCGGCTCCGCGGAACAACAGAACTTCCTTCAGATATTTGCGGTTCATGATCGCGCCGATGATCAGCAGTGCCGAACCAGCCAGAACGGCGATCGTCCCCCATCGCCACGTGTCCCGCCCCATCAAAGCGGCTGCCATGCATAGCGTGCCCAGGGCGACCAGGGTCTGCCCAGCCTTGTTGGGCACGGCGCGCGTCCGGCGCCGCCGCTCGCGGAGGGGGGCAACCCCACCAGACTGCCAGGCATCAAGAAGAATGGTGAGCCCAATCAGCGCGATCAGGACTCCGAGAAGTATCGGTAGCTGTTCCAGCCTCATATGAGTCAGGAATGCAAGAAGGGGGCGCAAAGGCTGTGGCCCGACGCCGAGTGCCCCCGCGTTTGTTATTTTGAAGCAATGAAGAGTCAGCTGGAGCGAGTGAGGTCCACGACCATACTCGCAGTGCGCCGCAACGGCGGCGTGGCGCTCGGGGGCGATGGGCAGGTTACCGTCGGACAGACCGTAATGAAGTCCAACGCGCTGAAAGTCCGCACGCTGCGCGGTGGGAAGCTGCTCGCGGGATTCGCGGGCGCCGCCGCCGATGCATTCACCCTGTTCGAGAAGTTCGAGGAAAAGCTCGAGCGATATCCCGGCAATCTCCCCCGAGCCGCGGTGGAGCTGGCGAAGGATTGGCGGAGCGATCGCGTACTGCGACGTCTCGAGGCGCTCCTCGCCGTGACCGATCAGGAGCATGGATTCATCATCTCGGGCACTGGCGACATTATCGAGCCCGACGACGGTATCCTCGCGATCGGCTCCGGTGGATCCTACGCGCTCTCCGCCGCCCGCGCCCTTCTGAAAAATACCGATCTTCCAGCGCGTGACATCGTGCAGAAGGGGCTGGAGATCGCCGCCGAAATCTGCATTTACACGAACGCTAACATCACCGTTCTGGAGCCGGGCTGATGGCCTCGCCACGCACGCAGCAGGCGCTCGAGCGTCTGGCTGGCCTGACGCCAAAGCAGATCGTCGAGGAGCTCGATCGCTACATCGTCGGGCAGAGCGATGCGAAGAAAGCCGTCGCGATCGCGCTGCGAAATCGGTGGCGTCGCCAGCGTGCCCCCGAGTCGATCCGCGACGAGATCTCACCGAACAACATCATTCTCGTTGGACCGACCGGCGTCGGCAAAACCGAGATCGCGCGCCGGCTGGCCAAGCTCGCGGGCGCCCCGTTCGTCAAAGTCGAGGCATCGAAGTTCACTGAAGTGGGGTACGTCGGCCGCGACGTCGAGTCGATGGTGCGCGATCTCGTAGAGAGTGCGATCAACATGGTGCGCTCGGAGCGCGAAGGCGAAGTGCAGGAGATCGCGAAGCAAAAGGTGGAAGATCGACTGCTGGACCTGTTGCTCCCGGTGCCTTCGGACATCAAGCACACTGCTCCGACACCATCGGCCGCTGCCGGCGGAGCGCACCTTTTCGTCGTGTCCCCCGGTGGGTCAGTATCACAGGAGAGCGACGCGTCCGAGGTCCGCTACAATCGGACCCGTGAGAAACTCAAGCAGCTGCTCCTGGATGGGCAGATGGACGAGCGCGAGATCGAGATCGAGGTCACGCAGCAGTCGCCCATGATGTTCGACATGATGGTTCCACAGGGCGCGCCCGAGGGAATGGACAACATCTCGGAGATGCTCCAGGACATGCTGCCCAAACGCAAGAAGCGCAGAACCGTGAAAGTATCCGAGGCGCGACGCATCCTCCTCGGGGAAGAGCTCGAGAAGCTGATCAACAAGGAGGATGTCACTGCTGATGCGTTGGAGCGTGTGCAGACGATGGGCATCATCTTTCTCGACGAGATTGACAAGATCGCGGGCCAGCGTGGACCGAGCAGCGGCGGCCCCGACGTTTCGCGCGAAGGAGTGCAGCGCGACCTCCTGCCGATTGTCGAGGGGTCGAACGTCCAGACCAAGCACGGCATGGTCAAGACCGATCACGTTCTATTCGTCGCCGCGGGGGCGTTCCACGTCGCAAAGCCGAGCGATCTGATTCCCGAGCTTCAGGGAAGGTTTCCAATTCGGGTCGAGCTCCAGTCGCTGACCGAGCAGGACTTCGTTCGCATAATGACCGAGCCCGAGAATGCGCTCACGAAACAGTACTCAGCCCTTGTCGCGGCAGAAGGGTCGACGCTCGAGTTCACGCCGGACGGCGTGGCAGAGATCGCGAAGATCGCCGCCCACGTGAATGAGCGTATGGAGAACATCGGCGCGCGGAGACTCCACACGGTGATGACCACGCTGCTCGAGGAGGTCCTGTTCGGCTTGCCTGACAGTGGTGCGCAGGCGGTTAGCGTCGACCGCGCCATGGTGCAGACGCGCCTAAAGACGATAGCCGATGACGAAGACCTGAGGCGCTATATCCTCTAGCGGGCGGCCAGCGCGAGCTCGATCGCGCGCAGCTCGTCGGGCGACAGAGCAAGCTTGTCGAGCGTGCGGACGCCGTCCTCGACCTGCGCCACGCGGCTTGCTCCAATGATCGCCGAGGTCACGACTTTCTGGCGGAGAACCCACGCCAACGCGAGCTGGGCAAGCGTTTGTCCCCGCGAGCGAGCGATTTCGTTGAGCGCCACCAATCGCGCGCGCATCGCGGGAGTGATCTCACTCGATTGGAGCGCGCCATGCGACTTCGCCGCCCGGGAATCGGCGGGAATATCCTTCAGGTACCGGTCAGTCAACAATCCCTGCGCGAGCGGTGAAAAGACAACGCAGCCCAAACACAGGTCTCGCAGAGTATCGAGAAGTCCATCCTCGAAGTCTCGCACCAACATGCTGTACTTCGGCTGATGCACGATCACGGGCACTCTCATCTCCCGCAGAATGCCAACCGCCCGGCGGGTTCCTTCCGGATCATAGGCCGAAATGCCGACGTAGAGCGCCTTGCCCTGGTGCACCGCCTGCGCGAGAGCACCCATGCTCTCCTCGAGCGGAGTCGCGGGGTCGGGGCGGTGATGATAGAAGATGTCGACGTAGTCCAGGCCCATGCGCTTGAGGCTCGCATCGAGACTGGCGAGCATGTACTTGCGGGATCCCCAGTCGCCGTAGGGACCCGGCCACATCTGCCATCCCGCTTTGGTCGAGATGACCATCTCATCACGGTGCTCGGCCAGGTCGAGCCGGAGCACGGACCCAAATGTCGTCTCGGCGCTTCCCGGCTCGGGACCGTAGTTATTGGCAAGATCGAAGTGCGTGATCCCAAGGTCGAACGCACGAAGCACCATCGCGCGTGACTCATCGTAAGGATCGACGCTCCCGAAATTGTGCCAGAGGCCGAGTGAGATGGCCGGAAGCTTCAGCCCGCTCGCGCCGCACCGGCGGTACTGCATGTGCTCGTAGCGGTCTGGCTTGGGGGTCATTTGTGGCATCCTACGATGAGAATTTCGGTTATGCGAGTAGCAGCTGGAAGCCGCGACAATTGCGCCGGAGGCGGGTCGCGGAGAACCGGCGGCCCGTTGTCGCTAAGCTTGAAGCTGAGTCCGCAGTGGTCCGGTGACACCACGAACAGCGCGCCTTCGCCCGTCATACCCTGTGGCGTCTTCGACTTTAGCAGCCGCGCGAGCGACGTGCCGACGCGTAGCGAATCGGCCGTAGAAAAGTGGGGCGATCGAATCTCGACACGCCACACTTTTCCATCAACTATCTCCGCGTGAACCGTGTCTTGCGGAAAGAGTACCGCAACAATCCGCGATGGCATTCCCTCGGCACCGAGCTGCGTCGTGTCGCTCACAACAGTGCAGTCGCGTCGTACCGATTCGACAGACTCCCCAATGCGGAGCTTTCCCACACCTTCGCCGGTCAAGATCCCGTTGCCGCAAGATGGACTGTCCCGGCTAACCACGTCGGTTGCTGCGTGTTCCGCGGTGCCGACGCTCGGCTGCCCGGACGCTGGTGCGGGCTGATCGCTTTTTGTCCCGCATCCCGACAAGGCCCAGAGCAGCGTTATCAACGCCGTTCGTTTCACGATGGGCCCCTTTCAGTCGCGGCGTGAACATCCTGGAGTCCCATCTTTTGCGTTAGCGCCTCGAAGCGCGGCATCCCGCGAAGTGGGTCGACTACCGGATGCACCGCCAGATACGCGACCCACCCGCGTCTCTCTTCCAGAGCCTGCTCGCACCAGTCGAGCGCGCTCTGATGCTCCCCGAGCGCCGTTGTTACCGTAGCCAGCTCCACTGGCGAGACGTAATGGTGCTTTCGTTTCTCCAACAACTCGTCCAGCACCTGAGCGGCCATCGCCTTGTCGCCCTTTCCCGCAACGGAATACGCGAGCGTCGCCTTCGTGTAGGTGGTGCCGGGCTCAGCCAGCGTCAGCGCTTCGCGCAGCACCCGTTCGGCCTCCGCGTAATCACCCAGCAGTGTAAGAATGAGCCCCTGGATGCGATAGCTCTCTTCCGCCATGGGATTCATCGCGATTGCCCGATCCAGGTGGTACCGCGCCTGCTCGAATTTCCGGGCGTACAGGTAGCAGTAGCCGAGGCTGCGGCGGACGGAAATGGACGCGGGGTCGTTCTCCTGAGCGGTGTGCGCCTCCACCAGCGACTCCTCGAATCGTCCACGCGAAGCGAGCAGGAAGGCGTACCACTGGTGCGCCGTTGCGTACTGCGGGTCCAGCTGAATCGCGCGCTTGAATTCCTTCTCGGCGGACTTCCAGTCCCAATCGTAGATGAACAGGCTCCACGCGAGCGACGCATGCGCTTCCGCCAGCGAGTCGTCGAGCTCCACCGCTTTGCGTGCGTACAGCTTGGCCTTCTCGAATCCCTCGTGAACGGGAACGCTTCTGTAGTCGATGTGGAGCGCGTACGAGTCGGCGAGCCCAGTGTACGCGAGCGCATACTTTGGGTCGGACGCGATTGCCTCCTTGAAGAAACGGATTCCCTCGCTGACGCCAGCCTGGGTGCGCTTGTTCCACGCGTAGCGGCCGCGAAGATACAGGCCGTAAGCCTGAACGTTCTCGGTGTGGCGATTCCGCGACGGCTTCAGGTCGGCGAACGAAGTGGCGCGCAGCGTGTTGACGATTGTGCGCGCGATCTCGTCCTGTATCGCGAACATGTCGTCGAATGTGCGGTCGAAGCGCTGCGACCAAACAAGGCGTCCATCTTCCGTCGAAGTGAGCTGCGCGGAGATGCGAAGATTCGCTCCTGATCGACGCACCGTTCCTTCCAGCACCTCGGACGCGCCGAGGAGCGCGCCGATCGCTCGCACGTCCTGTTGCTTCCCCTTTAGAGCGAACACCGACGTACGCGAAGCGACGCGCAGCCCTTCCACCTTCGCCAGCGCGTCGATCAGCTCGTCGGTGATCCCGTCGCTGAGGTATTCATTGTCGGGGTCGGGGCTGGCGTTAACGAACGGGAGAACGGCGATCGTCCGAACCGTCGGGGCGAAGTGGCGGCCCGTTTCCTTTCGCGCCTGGTCCAGGGCGGCGATGAATTCCGCGATTGTAGCCTGGCGGTTCGCAGGATTCTTGGCGAGCGCCTTGGTGATGACGCGCTCGATTCCGACCGAAACCTCGGGCCTCAACGATCGAAGTGGGCGAGGATTCTCCGTAACCTGTTTCGCGATCGTCGCCCGCGCGCTTGCGCCGCGAAAGGGCGGTTCGGCCGCGAGCATCTCGTAGATGACGCAGGCGAGGCTGTAGATGTCGCCCGGCACGCCGATGTCGGTTTCGCCCGTGGCCTGCTCGGGGCTCATGTACTCGGGAGTGCCGAGCGCCAGACCGCCCAGCGTCAGCGAGGCCACGCCGTCGGCGAAGCGCACGTGCGCGATTCCGAAGTCCGCGAGCAGCGCGTGATCGTCGGCGAAGAGGATGTTCTCCGGCTTCACATCGCGATGGACGAAGCCGCTGCGATGCGCGTAGTCGAGCGCGGCGCCGATCTCACGGGTGATGCGGATCGCATCCCCGACGGACAGCTTCTTCTCGCGGTCGAGCTTGTCCCGCAGAGAGCCGCCCTCGATGTAGGGCGAGACGTAGTAGAGAGATCCCTCGGATTCGCCGGAATCGATGAGCGGGACAATGTGGGGGTGGGACAGGCGCGCCGCGATTCCGATCTCGCGGAGAAATCGCTCGGCGCCGACCGAAGCCCCGAACTCCGCTTTCAGGATTTTGATCGCAACCTTCCGCTGGTGCTTGCGCTCCTCGGCGAGGTGAACCGTCGCCATGCCGCCCTGACCCAGAACGCGCTCGATCGTGTAGCGATCGGCGAGCGTATTGAGCGGGGATGACGTCGCGTTGGTCATGCCGGGAATATAGCCCCCGGCAGAGGGGGCGCCCGCCCGCCGAATGTCTCCGGCTGCTAGCCTCGGCGCTTGAAGAACTGTACGGCGCGCTCGTGCTTTTTCGCGGCAGCGAGACTCTTGAAGGTGCCGAGATTTCTGCGCTTGCCGGTTTTGGGATTTTTCTTGCGCGAGTACAGCCGGTACTCACCGGACTTCAGTTTCCGAATCATAGCGCGTCAGGCCCCCGTACGATTTTGAAGATGCTGCTGCCCGATATGACGTAAAGCTCGCCGACCGCGTCCACGCCAAACGACTCGACCGAAGACATTGTCAGCCCCCAATCCCGCGCGTCGAGCGCCGCGCCGTCGGAGTACCTGAAGCTCTTTAGGAAGCCGGCGCAGTAATCGGAGTAGAAGAAGTGTCCGATGATGCCCGGAATCTCGCTTCCGCGGTACACGTATCCGCCCGTGATCGAACACGCGCCGCCGGTGTGATCGTAGTCGAGAAGTGGCAGGGTGAGCCCGGTTTGCGTGCAGGTCGCGGCGTTGTAGCAGCTCCTGCCTTCCATGATGTTCCACCCGTAGTTGAGTCCACGGGACGACGCAGGCTGGACATCGACTTCTTCGTGCAACCCTTGTCCCACATCCGCGATGTAGAGCAGTCCCGTCGCCGCGTCGAAGGCGTATCGCCACGGATTCCGCAGGCCCTTTGCCCAGATCTCTCCGCGCTTGTTCGTCTGTCCGACGAACGGGTTGTCGGCTGGAATCGCGTACGGGTCGCCGTGATCCACGTCGAGTCGAAGCAGCGATCCCAACAGGGCGTTGAAGTTCTGGCCATTCCCGAGCGGGTCACCACCACCGCCACCATCGCCCAGGCCGGCGAACAACATTCCGTCGGGCCCGAAGCTGAGGAGCCCGCCGTTGTGATTTGCCTGTGAGGAGTGCGGGGCCGTGATGATCAGTTTGGCTGATGTCGGGTCGGCTGCATCCGCCGTCGTTGCGGTGAAGCGCTCGACGCGGATGTCACCGTTTGTCTGCGTGGTGAAGTAGACGTAGAAGAAATGGTTGCTGGCGTACTGGGGGTGAAAGGCGACGCTCAGGAGGCCGCGCTCCCCACCGGATAGCACGCGGCTCGAGATATCCAGAAAGGGAGTGGTTTGAAGCTGGCCATTCTTGACCACACGGATTCGTCCGGGCTGCTCTACCACGAAGATCCGCCCATCGGTGAGCGGTTGTGTAAGGAAGACGGGACTCGAGAGTCCCGTAATCACGAAGGGGTTCAGCTTGAGGGTGAGACCTGGT
>JBBQFZ010000088.1:0-10454 GCA_038322455.1 Gemmatimonadales bacterium
GTGGGACCGATGGCGCAGACCGAGACGAACACCTTGAACTCGACGGCCAAAGGAAAGGATTTCGACAAGGCGTACGTTGACGCCGAAGTAGGTGCTCACAAGGCTGTGCTCGATCTCGCGACGAAATCAGCCGGGCAGACCCAGAACACCGAGCTGAAGAACATGATTCAGAAGGCGGCGCCGCTCGTTCAGGCGCATCTCGACAAGGTAGAGGCGATTCAAAAAGCCATGAAGTAGGTTCTTGCTTCAAGGCGTAATCTTCGACATCGACGGCACGCTCGTAGACAGCAACGATTCGCACGCGCAGTCCTTTGTGGACGCGTTTGCCGAAGCTGGCTACGAAGTGCCGTTCGATGTTGTAAGGCCTCTGATCGGCATGGGCGCCGACAAACTGCTGCCAAAGACGATCGGAATCAGGCACGACAGTGAAGGTGGCAAGAAACTGCTGGCCCGCCGGTCTCAGATTTTCCGGCAGAAATATCTTCCCAGCCTCAAGCCATTTCCTGGCTCCCGGGCCCTCGTCCTTCGTGTGCGCGCCGATGGACTCAAGCCAATTGTGGCAACCTCGGCAAAGGACGAAGAGCTGAAACACCTGCTCGAGGCCGCCGACGTGAACGATCTGATGGAAGAGAGGGCGACTGCCAGCGACGCGAAGCGATCAAAGCCAGACCCGGATATCGTAGACGCGGCGGTCGAGGAAAGCGGTGTCGCCAACGTGGACCTCATCATGATCGGCGACACACCATACGATGTCGAGGCAGCTACCCGAGCCGGAGTGCGGAGCATCGCGTTCCGCTCGGGAGGGTGGAGCGATGACAGTCTCAAGGGTGCCGTGGCAATTTACGATGGGCCGGCGGATCTTCTTGCTCACTACGACTCATCGCCACTCGGGAGAAAAGGTCAGTGACAACTCTGGCGACCTTGCTGCAGGCAGTAGCTCAGACTGCTCAACAGCCTGGACCGCCCGCTGGTCCCGGTGGACCTGGCGGCCCCCCGCCCGGATTCAGCTATCTCGATGCACTGACGGAGCTCGTTCGGTTCGTCGGTTTTTTCCTTGCTGTGGGCGCGGTTGGATTTCGTTTCGGAATCGTGCGACGCGTGCGCGGGATGACACACGAAGCACGGACGATCCTTCGCGCCGACAATGCTGCGTTGCTGGGAATCATCGGCGTTTTTGCTGATCGCGCTATCGACACTTGGTGGGCCCTACATTCAGTCGGTTCTGGAACACAAGACCTACGCCGAATCGCTGCCGAAGAATCTCAATCCGTTTGAGCTCAAGCTGGCGCTGGTCGCGCTGGCATTCATAGGCTTTGCGCTGGTACGCGCCAACCCCTCTGTTGGATGGGGTGTCGCGGCGATCGCCGCACTCATCATCGCGTTCCAGCCACTCTACACCGGGAGGCTCGCGGGCAAAGTAAACGCCGTTCACATTCTCGCTGCCTCGACGTGGCTCGGTACTCTCCTCGTTCTTGCGATAGTCGGCATACGCGGCGTGATCAACAGCGGCGCATCGTCGCAGGACCGCGCCGTACTCGTGGCCGATCTCGTGAATTCTTTCTCGCGGCTGGCGCTCACCGCCTCGGCGATCGTCGCGATCACCGGCGCTACCACGGCGTGGCTGCACCTGAAGCGGATCTCGGCGCTCTACACCACAAGCTACGGGATCGCCCTGCTGGTCAAGCTCGCGCTCGTCCTCATCGTCGTCGTCCTCGGCGCGTGGAACTGGAAACGCGTCCGGCCATCACTCGGCGCCGAGGGGTCGGAGCAGACAATCCGCCGGTCTTCGAGGATGGAGCTCACCTTCGCTGGCCTTGTGCTGATTGCTACATCAGTGCTGGTGACGTTGCCGTCCCCCAGGTAAGGGGTCGTAGTAGCGCGCCAGCCTCGCGGCGGCACGCTACTATACGGATATGAATTTCCCCGGTCCTTCACTCCCATAACTGATGCCGCAACACCTCTCGCGCGCCGTCCTCGCGACTATCCTGTTCGTGCCCCTTCCTTCCATCGTGTGGGCCCAGCCGCCGAGTACCAAAACCACACCGGTAGCGTTCGATGCGGATTCCGCGCGGCTCGCGGAGCTCCCGTGGCGTTCGATCGGCCCGGCGGTCACGAGTGGACGCGTCGTGGATTTCGCCGTCCCCGAAGGGCCCAAGTCGCAAGTCGGCGGAAGGCTGGGCGAGCTGTTCTATGTGGCCTCTGCCTCGGGCGGTGTGTGGAAGACCACAAACGGAGGAACTACATGGGAGTCCATCTTCGATCACCAGGCATCCGCGTCCATCGGCGACATCGCTGTAGCGCCGAGCAATCCGCAGATCATCTGGGTCGGCACGGGCGAGGCAAATAACCAGCGCAGCTCGTCGTGGGGGGATGGCGTCTATAAATCGGAGAACGGCGGAAAAACGTGGACGAACATGGGTCTCCGGAGATCGGAGCACATCGGACGCGTGATCGTGAATCCGACCAATCCCGAGATCGTCTTCGTTGCCGCTGCTGGTCCATTGTGGGGAGCAGGCGGAGACCGCGGATTGTTCAGAACCATAGACGGCGGACGCACGTGGAAGAACGTCAAAAGCATTGACACCCACACTGGGTTCACCGACGTCATCTTCGATCCCTCGAATCACAGCGTGATCTACGCGGCGTCGTTCCAGCGCGAGCGGCGGCCGTACAGTTATGTCGGCGGCGGACCAGGCAGTGGACTCTGGAAGAGCAGCGACGGCGGCGATAGCTGGACCAGGCTCACGGAAGGAATGCCGAAAGGCGACGTAGGAAGGATTGGGCTCGACGTAAGCAGGTCGAATCCGAACGTCGTCTATGCCACCATTGAAACGAAAGTCACCGGCAACGGTGCTTCATCAGGCAACACGGAGGCGAGTGTGTATCGCTCCGACGACTACGGCGAGAGCTGGCAGAAGATGGGCACCGGCTCCTCGTATCCCTGGTACATGGGACAGTTGCGCGTCGACCCCACCGATCCCGACCGCGTCTACTTCATGGGCGTCCAACTCCAGGTGTCGACGGACGGTGGCCGCACGTTCCGGAACACCGCCACCGCCGCGCACTCCGACCATCACGCGATGTGGATCGATCCGACCGACCCCGACCACCTCATCATCGGCTGCGACGGAGGTGTCTACATCAGCCACGACCGTGGACGCACGGTTGATTTCGTTCCGAATCTTCCGATCGCGCAGTACTACGCGATCGCGACCGACCTGCGCCAGCCGTTCTACTACGTCTACGGTGGCCTCCAGGACAACAGCAGCTGGGGAGGTCCGAGCCAGACGCGCAACCGGCAGGGGATCACGAACGCAGACTGGATCCGCACCACGGGAGGAGATGGTTTTTATGCGCAGATCGATCCGGTCGACCCGAACACGGTTTACGGTGAATCGCAGGGGGGCGACATCGTGCGCTTCGACGTTCGCACCGGCGAGCAAAAAACCATCAAGCCTCTTCCCGATTTCGGCGGCAAGCCCTATCGATGGAACTGGAGCTCGCCGATTCTCATCTCGCCGTACGATCACAATACGATCTACTTCGGCGCGAACTATCTCTTCAAGAGCGCGAATCGCGGTGATGCGTGGACGAGGTTCGGACCCGACCTCACACGCCAGCTGAATCGCGATAGCCTCCCGGTCATGGGAAAGATCTGGCCGCGCGACGCGATCGCGCGTCACCAGGGCACGGCGGAGTATGGGAACATCAGCACAATCGACGAGTCACCGCTCAGGCAGGGCCTTCTGTACGTCGGTACCGACGACGGGGTCATATCCGTTTCGCGGGACGGCGGCGCGACATGGAGCAAGATCACAAAGTTCGCGGGCGTGCCTGAGCAGACCTACGTGAGTCGCGTCGTTGCATCCAGGTTCAGCGAAGGGACGGTTTACGCGACGCTCGACAATCATCGCAACAACGACTTCAAGCCGTACGTGTTGAGAAGCAGCGACTACGGCGGGCACTGGACTTCGATCGCCGGCAACCTCCCGGCGAATGGTTCGGTGCAGGTCGTTCGGGAAGATCTCGCCGAGCCGAATCTTCTATTTCTTGGTACGGAGTTCGGCGCGTTTTATTCGGCGACGCAGGGAGTTTCGTGGACGCAGCTCAAGTACAACCTGCCGACAGTCGCCGTACATGACATAGTGGTGCATCCGCGCGAGCACGACCTCGTCATCGGCACCCACGGGCGCGGCATCTACATCATCGACGACATCACGCCGCTCGAGAAGCTTGGCGAAGCGAATCGCGCTGGCACCTATCTCTTTCCGGTCAAATCGGCGACGGAATACAATCCGAACAGCTCGGTCCCGGGCGGAGCCAGAGGAGCCGGCGCCACCGGAGATCGTGAGTACTCGGCGCCAAATCCGGCCTTTGGTGCAATCATCACGTACTTCATTCGCGATTCGCTGCCGAAGGACGCCGATGTCGCGCTGGGGATCTACGACGCCAACGGAAACCGCGTGCGCGAGCTGACGGCCAATAAGAAGCGCGGCATGCATCGGGTGACCTGGGATTTACGTAACGCACCCCCCTACACTGTGCGCCGGCCGGTCAACGCGGTTGGTGCGTCGCAATCCAGGCAGGCCGATCCATCGGGTCCTTTCGTGCTACCGGGGCGGTATACCGCGCGCCTAATGGTAAAAGGAGGAGCGTCTGGCCCTTTCCTGAGCGAGGTGCCTGTCGAAGTCCGGTCCGATCCACTCGTCCCGATGAATGTCGCGGACTATCGTGGGCTGTACGACATGCGGGTCAGCACCGGACGTCTTCAGGCGACCGTTCAGGCGGCGGTGCGAACGGCTGAGCAATTGAAAGAGCAAATGACCGATGTAAAGGCGGCGATCAAGAGCAATCCAGCGCCGGACAGTGTATCCAGGCAGGCAGAAGCCGTCGACAAGGAGCTGAGCGACATCCTCAAGAAGTTGCGCGGCGATCCCGAGGCCGATGCTTCCGCCGATGACAGGAAGACCGAGGAGCCTTCGATCCAGAACCGCGTGAACAACGTTGCGGAGCAGATCGGAGATGTGACGTCACAGCCGACGGATCTACAACGCTCGACGCTGGCACTTTCGACCTCTGATCTTCAGCGCGAAGTCGCCCGCATCAACGCACTACTTCAACGCGGGATTCCGGCCCTCAACGCAAGTCTCGACGCGGCCAAAATTCCGTGGACTATCGGCCGGCGGGTCGAGCTGATGAAATAACCTTTCGATTGGACTCCTTGTCCGACTCGAGCTCATCGGGTCTGAGAGTCCTCTTGGGGGTCGCCCGATCGACTTCCGCTCTATCGCCCACAGATTCGTCGCGCCCGGTTGGAATTCCGAGTCTTGGATTGTTTTGTTGGCTAGGCATTGATCTCTCCATTGAATGAATCATGGGCTATTAACAGGCATAGGCTATGCCTCATTATGACGATCTTCAGTACATTCGAAGCAGCTTTCCGCTCCAAAAGTGAGAGAACACGATGACCGACAGAGATTTGAACGACAGTCACAAATCGAGTGACAGGAATCGCGACGAAAACGAGACACACCGCGGCTGGAAATCGAAATGGGTCGAGAGCACTTCGCCAAGCGCTGCTCCAGGAGAACGCCCCGACGACGTCAGATACGACGGGCCGCGTCTCAATCCGCCCGAGCTCGATGATGTTCCCGGCGATGGCGGCGCAGAGACGACTTAGCGCCAAGCCGTAGGATGTTTGCTCCGATGACGCCACCCCAATAGTATCTGGGGTGGCTCTACTCTATACGTATCTACAGAAATACCGCGCGCTGATACTCCTCGCGCTGGTACTGGCGGCGACGAACCAGGTCTTCTCTCTCCTGGATCCGCTCATCTTCCGCCACGTCATTGACGATTATGCAACGCGGTTCCGCGAGTACCAGACCGCGCAGTTCATAAAGGGCGCGGGAAAGCTGCTGCTCCTGGCGATGGGCGTCGCATTCGTCTCCCGTGTCGCGAAGAATTTCCAGGACTACTTCGTAAACGTCATTGTCCAGCGCGTTGGGGCGGAGATGTATTCCGATGGGATCCGTCACTCGCTGGAGCTCCCCTATTCGGTGTTCGAGGATCAGCGCAGCGGCGAAACACTCGGCAAGCTGCAAAAAGTGCGATCGGACGTCGAGAAGTTCATCTCTCTGTCGATCAACCTGATTTTCACGACGCTCGTCGGCGTTGTATTCGTCATCATCTACGCGTGGCACGTGTACTGGCTTCTCGTCCCCGCCTTTCTTTCGACGGTCCCGCTGCTCGGCGTGCTCAGCTGGTTGTTGAGCGGGCGGATAAAGTCGATGCAGAAAATCATCGTTTCGGAAACGACGGCACTTGCCGGATCGACCACCGAATCACTCCGCAACATCGAGCTGGTCAAGAGCCTCGGACTTGCCGATCAGGAGGTAGTCCGTCTCAACGCGACTACGCAGAAAATCCTCAGTCTCGAGCTCAAGAAGGTGAAGTACATCCGGAGCCTGAGCTTCATCCAGGGAACGACGGTCAACCTCCTCCGGACCTCGATTCTCTTCATGATGCTGTACCTGATCTTCACGCAGAAGATCACGGTGGGGCAGTTCTTCTCGCTGCTCTTCTATTCGTTTTTCATATTCGGCCCCATGCAGGAGCTCGGCAACATCATCAACGTGTCGCGGGAGACTGAGGTCTCGCTGATAAACTTCCGCGCCATACTCGAGACGCCCAAGGATCCGAAGCCGGACTCGCCGGTGCCGCTGGCCGAGATCGAGAATCTGGAATTCGAAAACGTCGGGTTCATGCACCAGAGCGCGACGACGCCGGCGCTCACCGACATATCGTTCAGCGTAAAGCGCGGAGAGACGATCGCCTTCGTTGGTCCGTCCGGCGCTGGCAAGACGACGCTGGTGAAGCTGCTCGTGGGACTCTATCCGCCGAAGACCGGCCGTATCCTGTACAATGGTCTGCCGAGCGATGCCGTCGATCTCGATCATTTGCGCGAGAGGATCGGATTCGTGACGCAGGATGCCCAGCTCTTTTCAGGGACCATCAGGGAGAACCTGAAGTTCGTGAATCCGCATGCGACCGACGCGGAGTGCTTCGATGTCCTGAACAAGGCGGCCGCGCACACACTTCTCGCCCGCGCCGACAAAGGGCTCGACACGGTAATCGGTGAGGGCGGTGTGAAGGTATCGGGTGGGGAGAAGCAGCGCCTGTCGATCGCGCGCGCGCTGCTGCGCCAACCGCATCTGCTCGTATTCGACGAAGCGACGTCGTCGCTTGACTCGCTGACCGAAGAGGAGATCAGTCGCACGATGCGCGATGTGGCGCATTCGCGGGAAGTGATCACTATCCTCATCGCGCATCGCCTGTCGACGATAATGCACGCCGACCGCATCTACGTTCTCGAGCGCGGGAAGATCGTCGAAGCAGGCCAGCACGAAGACCTGCTCGAGAGAACCGGACTCTACTACGCAATGTGGCGCCAGCAGGTCGGCGAGCGCCGGACAATTCCACAACTTCCGGGCTCCAAGCCTTCGCGTCTGGCGCCCGCCTGACGCGTCGACGATACTCCGGTCGAATACTCCAACCCACTGAGCCATGCCCGACGACACTGGGAAACTGAAGCAGGGAAATTTCATGCAGGCCTTCGACTCGATCCGCGCAGAGGCGGAGCGACTAATGGCACGGGGTGATATCCCGCCCGAAGTGAAAGCCGGGCTCGAGAGAATCGTCGGCTATACGCGCTCGAAGTTCGACCTTGGCGGGGACATCGAGTAATTGTTTCGCGGGGTTTCCAACCCTGCCGGCTCGAGTGGCATCCTAGACTCGCCAGATGAAGACGAGCGCGGTGGTATCCGATACGATTGAGTCCCAGTCCACAATTGCCCAGGACAAAGCCGCGGTGCTCGCATGCATCCGACGCGCGCAGTCAGGGGATATCGACGCGTTCGAGCAGCTCTACCGGGAGCATTCGCCGCGGATCTACGCGCTTTGTCTCCGGTTGAAGGCGGGAGACAGGCCCGACGCGACGGAACTTCTGCAGGATGTCTTCGTGAAGGCGTGGCGACGGCTCGATACGTTTCGCGGCGATTGCGCGTTCGGGTCGTGGCTACACAGGCTCGCGGTCAACACGATGCTCGAGTCCGCCAGGACCGACAGCCGCCGCACAGCGCGGGTACTGCCGATGGAAGACACGTCGCGCCTTGCCGGGGCCGCACGATCGAGTGGAATCGAATTGAAGATGGACATGGAGAGCGCGATCGCGTCGCTGCCCAGAGGCGCGAGGGTCGCGTTCGTGCTGCATGATGTCGAGGGCTATCAGCATCAGGAGATCGCCGAGCAGTTGAGCGTGACGGTGGGGACGGTGAAGGCGCAGCTGCATCGCGCGCGTAGACTACTGAGAGAGAGACTGGAGTCTTGAGATGACACACGAAGTCATAAAACATCTATTGGACGACTACGTCACGGGGGACCTGCCAGAGGACGCCCGCGGCCCGGTTGCGGAGCACGTTGCGGCGTGCGATCTGTGCAGGAGCGAGTTCGAGGGCCTGCAACTGATCGTCGCGCGCGCGGGAGAGCTTCCGCGATCGATCGAGCCACCACCTGAAGCGTGGTCTGGCATTCGCTCATCCATCGCGCGCGACGAGAACGCCGTACGAACGGATAAGCCTTTCTCGCGGATCGGTGAACGCCGGCGTCGGTATCTCGTGGCTGCTGCCATCATACTCGCGGCAGTGCTGTCTTCGGCGGGCACCGCCTGGTATTTGGGGGCGCGCGATCCTTTCGCCAATCCAACCGCCGCGTCGGCTGTCAGTGCGTCATCCGAGGTGGCGCCGGCAACATTGGCCGCGTTCGTTTTCGAAGAGAACAACTATCTCCGGACCGCCAGCAGGCTTCAGGATCTTCTGGATCAGCAGGAAGGATCGCTCGCGCCGGAGACGGTGGCGCAGCTGAGGGCGAGTCTGCACGCGATAGACGATGCGATCATCGAGGCCCGGAACGCGCTCGCGCGTGATCCCGCCAACAAACTGCTGGTCGAGATGCTCTCTTCCAGCTACCGGCAAAAAGTCGATCTGCTGCGACGGTCGACGGAGCTGACGCGTGGGACGTAGACCTGCGATGGCATCTTCTGGCGTACTGCCAAGGCTCGTGATCGCGGTCGCGACGCTTCTGTGCTACGCCTCGCCGCTCGCTGCGCAGAGCAAGATCGAGAAGAAGATCCCGCTCGGGATGGAAGGCGCGCTCCGAATCGTCAACATGGTCGGGAGCGTGGTCGTGCACGGATGGAACAAGGACACTGTGCTCGTTCGGGGAGCCTTGGGCCCTGGGGACAAGTTCTTCGGGGGCGGCGGCTACACAGGCGCCAAGATGTTCGTGGAGTCGGAGAATGACCGGGATCCCAAGCCGGCAAGGCTCGAGATCTGGGTGCCGGCGCGAGCGAGGGTCTGGATCAAGACTGCCACCGCTACCATTGACGTCGATGGCGTAACTGGTGGGCTCGATCTCTATGTCGTTAGCGGAACGATCACCGTCAGCGGGAGTCCGCACGAGCTGAACGCGGAAGCAATCGACGGCGATATACACGTGGCCGGTTCGCCGTCGTGGCTCAGGGCCAAAACGGCTACAGGCGCAATCACTTTTCAGGGCGCGAGCTCGGATGTCGGGCTGTCGACCGTCAGCGGTGCGATAAAAGTCGATGGCGGGATATTCGAGCGGGCCAAGCTCGAGACCGTAACCGGGAATATCAGCTTCAGTGGAAAGCTCGATCGAAGCGGCGCTTTCGATTTCGATACGCACAGCGGAAGCGTGGATATCGCAATACCCGACAGGACGAGCGTCACCGTCTCGGCCGTAACGATTGCTGGAACGATCACCAACAATCTTTCGAAGAACCCGCCGACGCCGGGGCGTTTTGGCCGCGGCGCGGAGCTGACGATGGACCTGAGCGGCGGTGGCGCGAAGGTGTCCGTTCGCACGTTCAAAGGAACGGTGACTCTGCGCGGAGCACCGTAAAGCACGCGTTCAACCCTGGAGTGCCGAGCGGCATCGTAGTGGCGCCCGACAAACTTCTTCAGGAGATCATCATGAAACGCAAGCTGCTCCGCTCCTTCGCGCTCATCACGACGCTCACGCTTATCGCGTTCAGCCCCGCTCTGGCGGGACCGCCGTGGATTTCGATCGAGTATCCGGCCAATCCGTTCGATGCGACATCGCGTGGCGCGTTCCTGACGGTTCGCACCTATCACCACAAGGATTTCGAATCGAAGACAGTAACAGGCACCGCCGAAGGTGTCGTGGACGGAAAGCGTCAGAGCATGGCGCTCGACATTCGTCCCGGTTCATTTCCCGGGATGTACGTCGTACGCTGGCAGCGTCCGGCCGTTGGCAGATGGGTGCTCGTAATCCGAAGCGGTTCGGGAGGCGTGACGGAAGCGACAGCCGTCGTGGAGATCAGCCCCTCCGGCAGTGTAGCGGGCGTGACGGTT
>JBBQFZ010000089.1:0-10395 GCA_038322455.1 Gemmatimonadales bacterium
GCTTCGCGCGCCTGGCGCGCCGCTCGTCTGAACCGTCACGCCTGGCACAGCCGCGTCAAGCGCTTTGAGCACGCTGGCCTGTGTCTGCTTCTTCGCGTTGTCCACGTCAACGCTGGCAACAGCTCCGGTGATGTCCGCGCGGCGCTGTTCTGTGTAAGCGGTGACGACGACCTGCTCCAGATAGGAGATGGTGGCCATGGTCACGTCGACCGTCGGGCGGCCAGAGACCGAGGTCTGCACGGGCCGGTCGCCGACGTGAGCAAAGGTCAGAACCGCGTCAACCGGTACCGAGAGACGGTACCTGCCGCTCGCGTCCGTGACTGTTCGGGTATCGGTCCCTTGCACACGGACAGTAACTCCGGGCAGCGGAACTCCGGCCGCGCTCGTGACGGTTCCAGAGACCGCTACCAACTGGGCCCAAGCCGTCCCACTCATCACCAGCGCAAAAACCAAACTCATCCCAACCGAGAAAAGCCACCGTGGGCGGCGATTCAGCAACGCATGCTTTCCTACCAATACTCTTTCCATGAGCAATCCTCCAAGTAACCGCATGAGCAATCCTCCTCCAGGTAACGCGCGAACGTCCTTCATCCTTCCTTCATCCAGCTTTCGTCCAGACTTCATCCTTCGGGTCTTCGCATTGATCTCAGTCCCTGCATGGCAATCAGTTGGCGACTCGTCGCGCGGTGGATGTCGCGGGCCTTCGGTTTCTCGAGAGCCACGTTCACGTTGTGGCGCATCCCGCCATCGTCGCTGCGGATTACCAGATAGATCGGATCGGCGCTGCCGGAATGCACCGATGCGCCGGTCGCACCGACAGCACTAGTCGGGGATGCGGCCAACCTTTGAGCGCACAGCAGCAGAGCGAGGGACGGAAGCAGCTGCGTACAACCCTCCAAAAGGGGAAGTCCGGTAAGCTTGCTATTCACACCGCGTTCTTCGAACCAGAGGAAATGCCAAACTGGTACGAAAGACCCCCTGTATTACAGCGTTGGATGGAAGTTGTCAAGAAAAACATTCGCCGGTCGCCTCGCCGACGGACTGTGAATTTACCTGCGGACGACCAGCCGGTCGTCTCAGTTCGTTATCGTACGCGGGCGGAATTCTCGCGGGCTATGCCGGAATCCCCGTGGGGAGCAGATTGTCATTCGCGCGACAGGCGAGCACTTTTTTGGACAACCCGCTATATCGAGAAACGTAATTGGCACCCTACCAGGCACTTGGCGCAATCAATCGAGAGTGGCGGCGCTTGCACAACCTGTCCCCGTGTCGGTTCGTCCTCACGATCTTGATCATCGACCTGTTCTTGACAGTTCCCATGTACGCGATTTTACGGGTTCTCGACCACCGCTACCATTTTTTCGGCCCCGACGTCCCGGGCGCATCGCTGCTCGAGAAGTGGGGCCCGTGGAAGCTTGCAATCGTCATCGTGGTGATTGCTCCCTGGCTCGAAACCTTCATCGGGCAGGGACTGCCCTCGCTGCTGACGCGACTGGTTAGACTGCCGGCAGCCTTTTTTCTCGTTTTCTCCACGGCGTGGTTTGCCTGGCTTCACGGAGTAGGCTTTCATGGAGCGGACTTCTGGGCCATGGTGCTCGGGCACGCAGTTGCAGCCTTCCTCCTCGCAGTCACCTATCTGCATGGGAGAAAGCATTCCAGATGGCGGGCAATCTGGATGACGGCTTCCGTTCATATGCTCGTGAATTTTACGGTCACGGTCACCTACGCGCTCGGTCAGATTGTCAACGTCTAGCGGGGCACACCCGCCGCTCGGAGAACAGATGGCGGCAGATCTTCGCGGACACCGCCCGCTCGGAATTGTCGCGATAATGGTCATCCTCCCATGACGTGCAAGATTGGGTAATTTGATAGTCCGCAAATGTTCCCCATATCTTGCTCGCCCGCTCACACCTTCCCTGCCCAATGAAAGATCCAAAGGAACCCGTCGCCGCACCGTGGAAAGCTCCCCCAAGCTCGAAGGCCAAGAACGCCGTCCAGCGCGCCGTGACTCAACTGCTCGACGAGCTCGCGCCGGAGCGGGTGCTGAAGCGCAGCGAACAGCTTCGCGTTCCTGTGGAACAGCACCGCACCCCGACCGGCTGCGTGCTACAGGCTCCGACGGCGGCGGTGAGCGTCTCGTGGTTTTCGGGAGCCGGGAACGATCCGGTTCTGGGAGAATTGCGTGTCGTAGTGTGGCGCGGCGTGGTATCGCGCCGCGGATCGCCCAAGCAGAAGGAGGGCGCCAAAGTGGTCAGCGAAATCGTACTCCATCCGATTGAGAATCCATCGGACGCCCGGGTTTGGAGAACAACGGACGGTGTCGACTATGACACTCCCGGACTCGCTCTGCTTTGCACGAAACTGCTCGACAAGCAGGTCGCGAGCAGCGAGTAGGCAGGACACCTTTGAACATGCCAGGAGTAACCGTGATCAGTGACGGCGATCCTTCGCCCGATTTCTCCCTGCAGGCCGACGACGGCAGCGTCGTCACGCGAGACTCTCTCAAGGGGAAAAAAGCCATACTTTTCTTTTACCCGAAGGACAACACCTCCGGGTGAACGAAGGAAGCGTGCGAATTTCGCGACGCGTTTCCCCGGTTCGGGGAAATAGATGCGGTGGTGCTTGGAGTGAGTCCTGACGACATCGACTCACACCGCAGCTTCAAACAGAAACACGAATTGCCGTACTTGCTTCTCGTCGACGACGATCATCGTCTCGCGGACGCCTTTGGAATCTGGAAGGAGAAATCCCTGTACGGACGCAAATACATGGGTATCGAGCGGACGACCGTCATCCTCGACAGGAATGGAACGGTCGCGCGCATCTTTCCGAAGGTCCAGATTCCCGGGCATGTGCAGGAAGTCGAACGCGCCGCGCGGGAAATCGACTAGTCGATACGTCTACCCCTCACCGGATTACTTCGATGTGCCGTAACATCAAAACGCTCGCGAATTTCGAGCCCCCCGCCACCGACGACGAGATCCACGCGTCAGCGCTTCAGTTCGTCCGGAAGCTGAGCGGAACCTCGAGGCCATCGCGCGCGAACGAAGCTGCGTTCGACGCGGCCGTAGAAGAGGTGACAGCCGCGGCGCGCCGACTCGTGCATTCGCTTCAGACCAATGCGGCGCCGCGAAACCGCGAAGAGGAAATGCGCAAGGCCCGCGAGAGATCGCTCAAGCGCTTTGCCTGAGTAGCACTACCGGCCAGTCGATTCTGCCCCACGCGATGCAGTCGCCGCCCGCTCTAGCAGGAACTCGCGCTCACGCGCGTTCCGCGTAAGCGTGGCCGCGCGCTCGAACTCGGCGCGCGCCTCTTCGAAGCGTTCGAGCTTCGACAAGAAATCTCCCCGCACACTTGGCAGCAGGTGATAGTTCCTCATTGAAGTCTCCGAGGCCAGCTCGTCGACAAGTTGGAGACCCGCCGCGGGCCCGAATGCCATGCCCACCGCGACGGCGCGATTCAGCTCTACGATGGGCGACGGCGTAAGATCGGCGAGCTCTTCGTACAGCGCCGCGATCCGCCGCCAATCGGTCTCGTCTCCGGTGCGCGCCCGCACGTGACACGCCGCGATCGCCGCCTGCATCGCGTACGAGCCGCGAGATTCCGCGAGCTGCTCGGCGCGCTCGAGCGCCGCCAGTCCGCGCCGAATGAGAATGCGATCCCAGCGTCCGCGGTCCTGATCCAGAAGAAGGATCGGCTCTCCTGATGGACCGACGCGCGCTCGGGATCGCGACGCCTGGATCTCCATCAGGGCGACCAGACCGTGCACCTCCGCCGCGTCCGGGACGAGCCCCACCAGGATGCGTCCAAGCCGCAGCGCGTCTTCGCATAGCGCAGGCCGCATCCAGTCGCCGCCAGCGGTGGCGGAGTAGCCTTCGTTGAAAACGAGATAGATCACCTGGAGCACCGATGTCAGGCGTGCCTCGAATTCGGCTCCGCGAGGCACCTCGAATGGCACATGCGCGTCCGAGAGCGTGCGCTTGGCGCGCACTATTCGCTGCGCTATCGTCGATTCCGGAACCAGGAAGGCCCGCGCGATCTCGTCGGTGGTGAGTCCTCCCAGCAGACGCAGTGTGAGAGCGACGCGCGCTTCGGTCGAGAGAACGGGATGACACGAGATGAAGACGAGGCGGAGAAGATCGTCCCCAACGTGATCGTCGAGCGCCGCGTCCAGCTCGGGCACGGCCCTCTCCTGCTGCGCCTCGAGATCGCGGGCAACTTCCTGGTGTTTTTGCTCCAGCAGCTTGTCGCGCCGCATCAGGTCGATCGCGCGGCGCTTCGCGGCGGTCATGAGCCAGGCTCCGGGATTATCTGGCACGCCTGACTCAGGCCACTGGTCGAGCGCAGCGAGCAGCGCGTCCTGAGCGAGATCCTCCGCGAGGCCGACATCCCGAACGATGCGCGTAAGCCCGGCGATGAGCCGAGCGGACTCTATTCTCCAAACCGCGTCTATCGCGCGGTGAGCATCGGTAGCCGTCACGGCTACCAATCACACCACGTTCATCTTCGGAGGCAAGGGCGTAACAAGGACCCACTCCTCCTCCCCCGCCAAAGGTCGGGGGATCGGGGCGAGGTTGGAGGAAAACTACGCTGCGCGTTGCAGGACCCTGGGCTGCACGGCCTCGTTAGACCGAACCGCCGCCCACCGACCACCCACGACCAACGCAGCGAGAATCCCGAGGATTAACGGCGCGAGCGCGGGAGCTGTCTGGCCCTGCATCAACGTAATGGTTGTCGCGCCGGTCATGATCAGGACGAGTCCCGTAGCAGCGAGAAAGGTCAGATCGGTGCGAATGCGAAAGAGGCCCGGCAGGATAAGACCCAGCGCACCGAGGATCTCGCAGACGCCGATGAAGCGGACAAACGTGCCAGGCAAATGCGACTGTGCCTCGAGCACCGCGATCGGCATCGCCCACTTCATTCCGCCCGCGAATAGAAATGCCAATGCGAGCAGGCCCTGGATCGTCCACAGCCGCGCCGCGGCCGCTCTGGAAGTGCTGTTGACTTTCACGGTCGTGATCTCCTTTCGAGTGAGAATCCTCATAGGCTCTACAATCACGTCGAACGAGGCCCTGCGAATTCGACACACCGCATCCGGCAGAAACTGCTCAGCCGCCCATTTCGTGCATCGGCCGCACCTCGCACTCGCCCTCGCCGGCGACCTCGAGGAAATGCTTGGTCAGCTTCAGCATTTCTTCGTTGGACTTCGCTTCCATTATCGCGTAGCCACCGACCACTTCCTTGGTCTCGGTGAAAGGACCATCGGTCACGGTGATCTTTCCATTCGAGCGACGCACGCGGAATCCGGTCTTGCTCGGCAGCAATCCTCCGGTCTCGATGAGGCTGCCTTTTTTCATGTACTCCTCGATCAGCGCGCCCATCCCGGCCATTTCCTCCTGGGTCGGTGGCGTCCCGCGCTCCACGGTCTTGTAAATCGACATGTACCGCATCGTCATCTCCTTTTCCATTCTGTTGGGAGGGCACGCGGCCGATCCGCGAGGACCTCATATAGACGTCGAACGAAACCCCGCGAAATCGACACTCAGGACATCTTCTTTGGTGGATGAGGCCGGCTTTCAGAGACTAGCCCTTGCTGAGCGGAATGAGATCCCGAACCCGCTTGTCACGCAGCCACAGGCCGCCCCAGATGAAAACGCCGACGTATACCGGGAAGAGCACGTACCCTAACATTGGCAACTGTTGACGGACGTTGGTCGCGACCGCGCCGCCCAAATACCCCATGAGGAGAATCGCCCCCAGGACCGATGTGCGCGGTATCACATAGAGAATGATGCACACGATCTCTATGATCCCGAGTGGGACGGCGGTGCTGATCGGAAAACCGGCCTTCGCGAATCCTTCGACGACGGCGGGTATCCTCATGATGTGGATGGTGCCGTCGAAGAGCAGGAAGAGGACGGGCAGGGCGCTGACAATACGCCCGGCCCAGATCCTTCCCTTCGAGCTCGATACCATGTGGGTGCTCGATTCCATTATCCAGTCCTATTTCTTGGAGGCGACCTGCTTGCGCAGACGCTCCTCCTGCTCTCTCAGCTCGGGCGTGAACTCCGCTCCAAAATCCTCGGCCTCGAAGATCTGGCGGATCTCGATCTCGGAATCAGTGGCCATCGGATTTGGGCATCGCTTTACCCACTCGATGGCTTCGTCGAGCGACTTGGTTTGAAAGAGCCAGAATCCCGCTACCAGCTCCTTCGTCTCTGCGAAAGGTCCGTCGATGACGGTCCGCTTGCTGCCCGAGAATTGTACGCGCGCGCCTTTTGAGCTCGGCTGCAGACCTTCGCCTGCGAGCATCACTCCCGCCTTCACCAGCTCCTCGTTGAACTTCCCCATGTCCTCGAGGAGCTTCTGGTCGGGGAGTACCCCCGCTTCAGAATCCTTCGTCGCCTTCACCATCACTATGAATCTCATTGTAGCCTCCTTTTTCGGTTTTTGGTTCATAGCCGTTTTCCGTCCGAATTTCGGCCATCGCTGATTGGTTCTACTTACCCGTCGAACGACGAATGCCGAAATCGACATGCCTCCGATTACGCGTTCTACGCGACTGGCATCAAGAACGGAAGGTTCGACCGGATCGGGCGGATTGGGCGGATGGAGCGGATCGCTCCGTCAGGCGTCAAGGCTCGTGCTGACGGGTCGGGATTTTTTGGGAACTGCAGCCCAGGAACCAGGGGGCAGCGCACAAACGCGTAAGTGCAAATTAACAAAAAACCACGGCCCAGCAGGTGCTTTCGCACCAAGAGGAGCGATCCGTCCAATCCGCCTGATCCGCTTCATCCGGTCGAACCTTCCGTTCTTGATGCCAGTCGCCGGCGACGCAGTTGCCTCTTCCGTCATTGGTGCCGTCCGAGCGGTCGGAATCGTCGCTACCGAGTTTGACCTGCATGAGCACTACTCCTTTAGACGGCAAAGGCGCCAGCGAGTGCGAAACACACTCGCTGGCGCCCTTCAATTCCGAGGATTAGGCGCTACCTGATTCCTATCGCGCGAGATCCCTGACCGCGGCAGCCAACAAGTCAACACGCGCCACGTCGCTCGATCCGGTCATTTTGTAAGCTGGCCTGTTGTTGAGTGGGGATACGAATATCGTACGGTCGGCATCCAGCTGGGTCGCGAGCTGATTCAGGGCGTTGCTGCGCTGGGTCCCCGATGCGCTCTCAGCGCTCGCCAGCGACTGTCTTATCGCGGAAATCCTCGTCCCGCTCAACCCGTTCGAGCGCTCAAGCTGATCCACGTACGCGCGCGCGAGCGCGAAGCTGGGTGGCCAGACGAGCTTCGGCTGTCCCTGCGTGTTGAGATAATCGAGGTGCACCGTCTTCGCCGCGTCGATTTCGTTCTGCGACAGATATGCGCTCGGCTGCAGCTCGAAAATGTCGAGGCCGCGAGCGATCTCGGAGCTGACGATGCTTCCGTTGTACCAATAAGCCGACCACGATCCGGCACCTACCATTCTCGTCGAATCCATCGGACCGCGATCGAAGTACGCGATCTCACGCGGGTTGCGAGTATCGGTCCAGTCGAACACCGATATCCCGCCCTGATACCAGGCCTGCACCATCACGTCGCGACCTGGAATTGGAATGAGGGAGCCGTTATGCGCGACGCAATTCTCGAACGCCGTCTGTGCTGCCGGGAGCTTGTAGTAGCTCTGAAACTGCATCTGGCCATTCACGATGTTGAAGAGCGCATCGGCTCCCCACTCGCGACGGTCGGTTGCGCGGCATTTTGCCTGACCACCACCGCCCCATTCATCCGAAAAGAGAATCTTGGTGCCGTCATTGTTGAACGTCGCGGAGTGCCAGTACGAGAAATTCGAGTCCGCCACCGCCGCGAGCCGCACGGGATGCGCGGGATCACGGATGTCCAGCAGGAAGCCGTAGCCTTCACAGGCGCCGCCCGCCATGCCAATCGCCGGATAGACTGTAATGTCGTGGCACTGCGTCGGACCTGGCCGAACTGCGCCCGCCGCCGGCTCCGGTCCGATCATCGTCGCAATGATTCCGGGAAGTGCGGCGCGGAGTGCAGCGCTGTCCGCGCCCGTAGGTGTACCCGTCCCATTGCGCGCCTTGACGATGCTGTCCAGCCTCGGACCGACGAAGCCAGGCCCCATCACCCTCTCGCTGCCGCGGATTGTCACGACAAATCCGCCCCTGGCCTTTGCATCAGCGACAGCCTTCGCGTTGGCCGCGACATCCTCTGGCGCCTCGCCATGTCTCGCCGGCTCCGTGAGGTCGTTGAAGATGCGTGGTGAGCTCACAATTGCCGCCTGCTCGGGATGCGCCAATGGAACCTTGATCACCTCGATGCGGAACAGCGACGAATTCGGATCCTTGTCGAGAGGCGCCCGGACGCATCCCGCCAGCTCGTTCGGCGAACGAACTCCCGCCGAGCCCGAGATGTACACGTAGACGTTCTCCGGGTCCTTTGGATCCACGAGCAACGTGTGGGTGTGCGATCCGCGGCACGTCTGAACGTTCCCGACGTTCTTCGGGTTCGCAATGTCGCTGATGTCGAAGATGCGAAGTCCGCGCAGGCGGTCCTTGCTGACGGTGTCCTTTACACCCCCGGCGCCGCAATCCACGCGTCCGCTCAAACCTTCACCCGAGACGAAGAGCAGGTTCCTGTACACCGAGACGTCGCTCTGCGAGGCCGGGCAGACGTAACCCGTCTTCAAGGTGGGATGGGTCGGATTCGAGATGTCCCACACTTCGGGCCCGTTGTATGTGCCCTGAATCGCGTATGGGCCGAGGAAGGCAAGATCGGAATTCGTTGCGCCTACGAATTTCTCCGAGGGCGGAGTGTTCGAAACGAGCCGGAGATTCCATGCGGCCTCGCCGGCGTCAGTCTTTCCTGCCCTCAAACCAACGCGTGGATCAGGAATGGGCTCACCGACCGACATGTTCCTGATCGGCGGAACGCTGCTGGCGCGTGAGCTGGCGGTCGTGGCGCAGCCGGCGGCCGACAGCAAGGCAACGCCAAGAGCGAGTGAGAACATTGAAGCTGCCGGGCGGAATCTCGAGCGACGAACGAAGGCCACGTGTGACATTTGTAATTCCTCTGGTGGATCGATAGTTACGAGCGAAAAGTCTACATCAGAAACAATTATTACGGTGTTTCCAAGCCAAGGGTAAGAGCGATGAGCATCTTGTCCATGCGGGCTATTTCCGTTGTCTGGTCCACGTTGACGTCTGAGGCGAACTTGAAGACGGTTTCATCCTGACCAGCGCCATAGGTGTCGAACAGATCTTTCACCATCGACACCGCGCCGCGATGGTGCTGCATCATAAAGGTCAGGAAGAGGCGGTCGAACTCGCGGCCTCGCGCCTGGTCGAGCTGTTTCATCTGCGCTTCGGTGAGCATGCCGGGCATGAGCATCACGTGCTCTACGCCCCCCATCATCATCTTCATCCCCGCCGGGTTCGCTTCGGGCACGGGCTGGCTTCGATCGTGCAGCCAGGTCTGCATCGTCGCGATTTCGTCCTGCTGAGCATTGATGATTCTGTCCGCGAGAATCCGGACCGAGGGACCCGCTCCGTGGGTCGGTGCCCAGCGAGCCATCGCTATCGCCTGGGCGTGATGACCGATCATGTGCGACATGAACTCGATATCCGCCTCCGTATACGGGTGGCGGACGCTGTCTGCCCGCGCGCGAACGGCAGCGGCTGAGTCGCCCGCGGCTCGCGCGGCCGGATTGAGGGATGTTTGTGCGGAGCCGCGCGCCGCGCTGCCGCAAGCCGCAATGGGAATTGCGAGCAGCAGAATAGCGGTGACTCTATGAGCGTGTGACAATGTCATTCCGTCGAAACCCCAAAAGCGAAGCAACTTCGTCGTCTTCCGGCCATGCCAGCCGCAGTGCTTGTTGCAGTTTGGAATTAACACGCGTGCACGGATTCTTTCAATGAGTACGTCGCCCTATGTCTTTTCGATGCGTCGTCGGTAGCCGGCAGGGATAATCAGAATCCCGGCATTTTCTCGTCAGCCGTTGGGCCAGAGGGTGACCCTCTGGAGGATGACAGCCGGCTTACAATAGCGAGCCGCGGAAGCATTGCTCCGAGCCCGCGCCACAGCATAGTTTGGTAGCGGCAGAAAGCTGAAACGGCTGCCGAACCCCCGCCCGGCCCCTCACATCAGCTCCGGATTCCTCGACATGCAGACCAAAGAAAACTGGCGCGATATTGTCGCTTCGTCTTTGGGGTGGGAACAGGCGCACGCGACTCTCGAGAACGCCACCAACGGCCTGCCGCGGGATTTGCGGGGCAAAAAGCCGGCGTTGTTTCCGCACTCCGCCTGGCAGCTCCTCGAGCATATCCGCATCACTCAACATGATCTGCTCGACTTCTGCCAGAATCCGGACTACGTCGAAAAACTGGAGTGGCC
>JBBQFZ010000090.1:0-10287 GCA_038322455.1 Gemmatimonadales bacterium
CTCCGACCCATTCGCGGCGCCCGAGGGTCTGGCAGCTACTTTCGCCGTCTTTTGCGTAGTCCTCACTTTTACGGGTGCATTTCGACTGACGCGCTCCGCCGTACAGCTCACCGGCGGTCTCTCGGGGGCCGTCCTCCTTCTCGCGGCGGTGCTCGGTTGGCTGCCCGTGTTTGCCGCCGGAGGATCACTCCTCGCCGTGCTTCTTGCCGGAGTGATGGCGCTCGGCGTCACCGACATGGTGCGCCGAGTCGTCATGAACGAGGTGGGACGCGTCACGCTCGATCGCATGTATGACGACGCGCAGAAGGTCATCGACGCTCGCCAGGAGATTCTCGGGATCGTCGCGCACGACTTGCGCAATCCGCTCAACACGATTCACATGGCGACGTCGCTCATTCTCGAGGAAAAGGGTCTGGACCCGGCGCGAGTGAGTCAGCTCCGCATCATCCAGCGATCCGGTGAGCGTATGAATCGCCTGATTCAGGATTTGCTGAGTGTCACCACGATCGAAGCGGGCCGTCTGTCGATCGCGCCCCAAAAAATGTCAGTGACCGATCTCCTTCGCGAAGCGGCCGAAACGCTGGGGCCGATCGCGCGCGAGAAATCGCTGACCTTTACCACATCCGCGGCCGACGACCTGCCGCTGGTGCGCGCAGATTCCTCTCGGGTGCTGCAGGTCTTTTCGAATCTCGTGGGCAATGCCGTCAAGTTTACGCCTGCCGGCGGAGCCATTACGCTTTCCGCCGTTCGCGCGGGCGACAACGTGCAATGCTCGGTGACCGACACGGGACCGGGAATACCGCCCGCCCAGATCCCGCGGTTGTTCGGAAAGTTCTGGCAGGCGAAGCGAGGAGACGGGCGGGGGGTCGGGCTTGGTCTCGCGATCGCGCGTGGCATCGTAGAGGCCCATGGAGGCACGATCGATGTTACGAGCGAGCTGGGGCGCGGGAGCGTCTTCACGTTTGCGCTGCCTGTGTGGAAGGGGCAAACCGCGAGCATATCCACCACCCAGGCAACTTATCGCCTGGCAACTCCAGTTGCCGATGAGAGGCACGCGACAACGCTGTAACCGCCGCTTTCGCAGAGAGACCGAGGGCTCTAACTAACGGCATTGATAAACGCGGACTAATTGAGGACCGAGGACAACCGCGGACCGGTCCTCCGTAGTCCGTACTCCGCAATCAGTCCGCGTTTATCAATGCAGTTGGTCCGTAACCCTCGGTCCGCAAAAGTTGCGCAATCCTCAAAAGGGCCGAGCGTTCTACGGCGTCACGGCTTAGGCAGCCAGAAAAAGCCTGCGCTCGCGCGCGTTTGGTGCTTGCGCATAACTGCGATAGTGCAGATTCGGCCCCATGAGTCGCGAGCGGCAGTCAATGGGAGTCCGCGGTGAGCGAGTAGCGGAAAAGTGGCTTCACGTTCACGGGTGGCAGATCGCGGAGCGGCGCTTCCGGAATGGCCACCGCGACATCGATCTCGTGGCTGTTCGGCCGGAGCCGGCCGGACCGGGCAGAACGGTGGCTTTCGTCGAGGTCAAGACCCGAGCGTCGGCCGATTTCGGCGGCCCGGTGAGCGCGGTGAACTGGCGCAAGCAGCGCGAGCTCTGCCGGTCCGCGAAAATCTGGATGTCCAGATTCCAGGAGCCGGGCGACACCTTCCGGTTCGATGTGATCGGGGTCATTCTTGGGCGTGAGAACGTGCGCGTGCAGCACATAGAAAACGCGTTCCTCCTCCCGAGCAGAAGCTGATGCATGACTTCGCTTCCAGCCGAAAAAAAACGAAGGTGAATCTTGCCCTCGTCCGTATTAGTTCGTAGTTTGTTCGGGTGCCCAAAGTTGGCACTTTTACGCGCCTTCCCAGGCCTATAAACGTCTAACGACAGGGTGAGCGAGATGGCTGTTTCGACGGTTCAGGAAGACAAGAAAAAGGCCTTGGGCCTGGCGATCGCGCAGATCGAGAAGAGCTGCGGCAAGGGCGCCATCATGAAGATGGGCTCGAACGACCGCGTCCGGATCGAGGCGATCTCCACGGGCGCCATCAATCTCGACGCGGCGATCGGGGTCGGCGGAATTCCGCGCGGCAGGGTAACCGAGATCTACGGTCCCGAGTCGAGCGGCAAGACGACCCTCTGCCTCCACGTCGTCGCCAACGCGCAGAAAGCGGGCGGCACCGCGGCCTACATCGACGCCGAGCACGCGCTCGACACCGACTACGCGGCCAAGCTCGGCGTGGACGTCGAGAACCTTCTCGTCTCCCAGCCGGACACGGGTGAGCAGGCGATGGAGATCTGCGAGATCCTCGTACGCTCGGGCGCAGTCGACGTCGTGGTCATTGACTCGGTCGCCGCGCTGGTCCCGAAGGCGGAGATCGAAGGCGACATGGGTGACTCGCACATGGGTCTCCAGGCGCGCCTGATGAGTCAGGCGCTGCGCAAGCTCACCGGCGCGATTGCGCGCTCGAAGACGTCGGTGATCTTCATCAATCAACTGCGCGAGAAGATCGGCGTGATGTTCGGCAACCCCGAGACCACCACCGGTGGAAAGGCGCTCAAGTTCTACGCGTCGGTGCGGCTCGACATTCGGCGGATAGCCCCGGTGAAGGAGAAGGAGGATGTCATCGGCTCGCACGTGCGCGTGAAGGTCGTCAAGAACAAGGTCGCGCCACCGTTCAAGCAGGCCGAGTTCGACATCATGTACTCGGAGGGGATCAGCCACGCCTCGCTGGTACTGGACATCGCCGCCGAGTCGGGCATCATCGACAAGTCCGGGGCCTGGTACAGCTACGGCGCGCAGAGAATCGGTCAGGGTCGTGAGAACGCGAAGATGTATCTCAAGGACAACCCCGCCCTCCTCGCTGAAGTCGAGGAGAAGGTGAAGACCGTCCTCGGCATCAAGCCACCGCTGCCGGGCGAGACCGAGGTCGAGCTGGCGGATTGAACCGCCCGACGGCGTACAACTACGCCCTCAACCTGCTGGGAGCGCGTCCCTATTCGACGAGCGCGCTCCGCAAGAAGCTGATTCAGAAGGAATACGAGACGGCGGACGCGGACGACGCGATCCGCCGTCTCGTCGATAACGGCCTCCTCAACGACAGGAAATACGCCGAACAGTTCGCGCGCTCGAAGATCGTGAGCACGGGCGCGTCGAAGCGGCGCGTTCAGCAGGATCTTTATCGCAAGGGAATCAAGGGCGAGCTTGCGACAACGGCCATCGCCAACGTGATCGAGCAGGAGGAGATCGATCCCGCTGTGGTGATCGAGCGCGTAGCCCGGAAGAGGCTCGCGCAGCTTGGCGATCTCGATCCCCTCGTAATACGGCGTCGATTGTTCGCATTTCTCGCCCGGCGCGGGTATGAGCTCGATGAGATCAAAGCCGTCGTCGCGCGATTAGCCTGAAAGCGTCGGGTTATTGTGCCGGTGCGTCGGAGGGATCGGGACTCCGTCGTCTAGCTCGCTTACACGCTGCGAGCCCGTCAGCCCACTCGCGGCTTGCGCTCGCGAGCGGGCACCCAGCCGGTCTCTTGCTACGCGAGCACGACTCCTACGTCCCGACCCCTCCGACTCCCCTGCGGGAATCTCGAAGCAGTCTGTCTTAGTCGCGCCGCCTCACGCGCTGAACTCGATCGAGCGCGCGGGAGCGCGCCGCGCGAAGCGCGGCATCCCCGTGTAAAAAGGGGGACGGCATCGCTTTGGGAACGCGGGACCGAGCGGCGCTCCGCGTCGCTGCAGTTACAAATCTGTATCGGAGGCGGGGGGTGTCATCGCAGGCAACGTGCTCGCGTAGCAAGAGACCGGCTGGGTGCCCGCGAGCGAGCGCAAGCCGCTCGTGGGCTGACGGGCTCGATGCGTGTAAGCGAGCTAGTTGCCGAAGAGGACACCCCACGCCGACCCAAACAGAGATGCCAGTCGCAGCGCACCAGAAGTCCCACTAAGATCGCGTATATTTCGAGCATGAAAGCCGCCGAGATCCGTCAAAAATTCACCGAGTATTTCGAAAAGCAGGGACACAAGGTCCTGCCGAGCTCGCCAACCGTCCCCGGCGACGACCCGACGCTCATGTTCACCAACGCCGGAATGGTGCAATTCAAGAAGGTATTTCTTGGCCAGGAGCAGCCGCCCGCCGGCCGTCGCGCCACAACGGTCCAGAAGTGTGTGAGAGCCGGCGGCAAGCATAACGACCTCGAGCAGGTCGGCCACACCGCGCGCCACCACACGTTCTTCGAGATGCTCGGCAACTTCAGCTTCGGCGACTACTTCAAACGCGATGCGATTCGGTTTGCCTGGGAGTTCGTCACGACCGAGCTAAAGCTCCCGCGCGAGCACATCCGCGTCACCGTGTTCGAGGAGGATGACGAGGCGCGCGCACTCTGGCGCGAGATCGCAGGTCTGCCTGACTCCAGGATCTACGGTCTCGGCGCGCACGACAACTTCTGGCAGATGGCAGACACCGGTCCATGCGGGCCGTGCACGGAGATTTTCATCGACCTCGCGCACGTGGCGAAAGATTTCTCGCTCCCCTCCGGCGCCAAGGGAGAGTGGACCGAGATCGCCCGCAAGGAGTTCTCAAAGGACGCGTTCGTCGAAGGCGCCGAAGCGGGAAGATTTCTCGAGTTCTGGAATCTCGTCTTCATGCAATTCGATCGGCAGCAGGATGGAACGCTGGTGCCGCTCCCGAAGCCGTCGGTTGACACCGGGGCCGGCCTTGAGCGCATCGCCGCGATCATGCAGGGCGAATCGAACAATTTCCACACCGATCTCTTCCTTACACTGATCGCGACCGTCGAGAAAACGGTCAATCATCGTTACGAGCGAGTCGCGGGCGGATCGCGACACCAGCGGAACGCGAAGAGCACCGAACCATCTCGCGAGACCCGCCGCGCCGACTCCGGCGAATCCAAGCCACTGCTCGGCGGCGCCGAGCCGGGGTCCTTTCGTGTAATAGCGGATCACGGTCGCGCGGTGGCGTTTCTTCTTGCCGACGGCGTGTTCCCCTCCAACGAAGGTCGCGGCTACGTGCTGCGCAGAATACTCCGCCGCGCCGTGCGGCATGCGTGGCTGCTCGGCAGGCGCCAGCCGACGCTCGTCGAAGTCGTTCGCGTTGTGATCGATCAGATGGGGGACGTCTATCCTGAGCTCCGCCAGCGGTCGAAGCACATAATAGATACCACGCGCGCAGAGGAGGAACGCTTTCTTTCGACAATCGAGGGCGGGATGCGCCGCTTCGACGAGCTCGCGCCGAGGCGCACGACTCAGGGCTCGACCGACATGCACGGCACCATCGCGGGAGAGGACGCGTTCAAGCTCTACGACACGTTCGGATTTCCGATCGATCTCACCGAGCTGATGGCGCGCGAGCGTGGATATTCGGTGGACATCCCCGGGTTCGAGGTTGCGCTCCAGCGGCAGCGGAGCCAATCGCAGGAGGAACGGAAGTCGAAGAAGGTGGGTGTAGATCAGGACGCGCTCGCGGGGTGGGAGCTCCCGCCGATCCACGCGGAATCCAACGCGAGAATTCCTGTTGGAGGAAGTATTGCCGCCACGGTCGGCAGCACCGAGGGCTTTGTCGGGTACGACTCGCTCGATGTCACCACCGAAGTCGTCGCCGAGCGCGATCTTCCGGACGGGCGCGTCGCAGTAATGCTGCGGCAGACGCCGTTTTACGTCGAGTCGGGTGGGCAGATCTCCGACCGCGGAGAGATCAAGGGCGACGGATGGACGGTCGATGTCGACGAGGTTCGGAAAATCGATGGACGCATCGCCGCGCTCGGCAAGGCGACCGGGAAAGTGGCGGTGGGGAAGGCAAGGGCGACGGTGCCGCGCGACCGCCGCCGCGATACCGAGCGCAATCACACGGCGACGCACCTGCTGCACGCCGCGCTGCGCCAGGTGCTGGGCGATCATGTGCATCAGGCGGGCTCGCTCGTATCGCCAGACCGTCTGCGATTTGATTTCACGCATCACGGTCCGGTGAGTCCGCAGCAGCTGGCCGAGATCGAGAGCATCGTGAACCGCGGCATCCTCGACGGCGTGCCGCTCACCTTCGAGCAGAAGGCAAAGGCGGAGGCACAGGCCGCGGGCGCGATGTCGCTGTTCGGCGAGAAGTACGGTGACATCGTGAGGGTCGTGACGATTCCCGGCCTGAGCATGGAGCTGTGCGGCGGCACGCACGTGCGCAACACTGCTGAGATCGCGCTCTTCAAGATCGTCAGCGAGACGGGCGTCGCGGCAGGAGTTCGCCGCATCGAAGCGCTGACGGGACGCGGTGCACTGAGTCTTTTTCGCGAGCACGAGCGTGAGCTCAAGGAGATCGAGCTGCTCGTGCGTGCGCCCGCGGGTCAGGCCGTAAAGCGCGTGCAGGCGCTCGTCGAAGAGCGTCGCGGCCTCGAGAAGCGTATTGACGAAGCGATGAAATCCGGCGGCGGCGGCGCGATCAAAGAGCTCGTGGATAGAGCGTCGGCGATTGGCGGAGTGCGCGTGGTCAACGCGATGGTGAGCGCGCCGGACCTTGCCGCGCTTCAGGCGATGGGTGACGCGCTCCGCGAACAGTTGCAGAGCGGCGTGGGAGTTCTTGGTGCGACGTTCGAGAGTGGAAAGAACACGATTCTCACGGTGGTGACCGACGATCTTCGCGACAAGGGAATCCGCGCCGATACGATTCTCCGCGATCTGGCCGCAGCCGCGGGCGGGAAGGGAGGCGGCAAGCCGCACATGGCGCAGGCGGGAATTCCGGATGCCGCGAACATGGCGACAGCTGTTGCTGGCGCGCAGGAAATTGTTCGCAAGCAGCTCTCAGGCGGTGGATGAGCCCCACCGACTGGCTGTCCGAGCTGGATCCCGCTCCGCCCGCGGAACTCGCGACGGCGATGCGCAAGGCCCTAAAGAATCCGACGGCCACGCCAGCAGCCGAGGAGCTGCTCGAGGCAGCCGAGCGTCTCCTGGAGAGAGTGCTGAGCACGGACTGCGAGACCCGCGCGTCCGCTCTGGATCTGCTGACCGTCGACGCTCTGGTGACCCACTCGCTACTGGTCGCGAGCACAGATTCGCAGGCGCCCGCCGATTTCGCCGCGCACGCCCTCGCCCGAATCACCGCCAAATGGCAATAGCGAAATCTGACCGGCGATCCCACCTCCTAGACCGTGCAGCCAGGGAGTCCGCAGAGTGATAGTGATCCTCTTCACGGGCGGCACGATCGCGATGCGCAACGATCCCGGCGGCGGCGGCGCCCTGCCCGGACTCACGCCGACCGAGATTCTCGCCGCGACGAGAGGAATCCGCGCGATTACCGCCGTGGAGACCGAAGAATGGGGCCAGTTCCCCGGCCCTCACATGACCGTTGAGCGGATGTGGGCTCTCAGAAACAGAATCGTCGAGCACCTCGAGCGCCCCGAGGTGACTGGTGTCGTGATCACCCACGGAACGGATACGCTGGAGGAATCCGCGTACCTAGTGGCGCGCTCGACGGCGAGCGAGAAGCCGATCGTCTTCACGGGCGCGATGCGCACCGTCAGCGACCTGGGGTGGGATGGGCCGGCGAACCTGTTCGAGGCCGTTCGCGTTGCCGCGAGTGAGGAGACGCGAGGGTTCGGAGTGATGGTGGTGATCGGCGGACAGATTTTCGCAGCGCTCGACACCACGAAGACGAACACGCATCTTCTCGACGCGTTCGAGAGTCCCGGGCTGGGTCCGCTGGGCGTGCTCGACGAAGGTGAATTGATTCTCAGGCGCGAGATGCCGCCATCGCCCCCCGTCATAAAACCTAACGCTCTGGCGACTCCCATCGACATCCTTTTCGCCGCCGCGGGCACCGATTCCCGCCTGCTGGATGCTTCTCGCGAATCAGCGCGCGGCCTCGTGCTCGCCGCGATGGGTCGGGGCAACGTTCCGCCCGCGATGGTGCCAGGAATTCAGCGCTGGGTGGCGGACGGAAAACCGGTGGTGATCACCTCCCGCACCCAGGGCGGTCGCGTCGGCCACACTTACGGCTACCCGGGCGGCGGTCGCCGGCTGGAGGAGATGGGCGCGATATTCGGTGGCTCGCGCCGGGCACAACAAGCCCGCATAGATCTGATGCTGGCCCTCGGCGCCGGAATGAGCGACGCCGCTCTGAGAACGATGTTCGATTCATGAAGCTCAACCCTCCCGAGAACGTCCGCAAAATCGCCGCGACGCTCGAAGCCGCCGGCTTCGAGACCTGGTGCGTCGGCGGCGCGATCCGCGACGCCCTCCTCGGCCAACCGGATCTCGACTGGGACCTTGCCACCACCGCGAAGCCAGAAGATGTCCGCAAGCTGTTCAAGAGCACCGTCCCCGTCGGCATCGAGTTCGGAACCATCGGAGTTCTCGATTCCGATAGGGTGATGCACGAGGTCACCACGTTCAGGCGCGACGTTCAGACCGATGGACGCCACGCGGTCGTCGAATTCGGGGTCTCGCTCGACGACGACCTCGCCCGCCGCGACTTCACGATCAACGCCATTGCCTATTCGCCCAGGCGCGACGAGCTCCGGGATCCTTTCGGAGGGCGAAAGGACATCGAGCGAAAGATCATCCGCGCCGTTGGGAATCCGCGCGATCGCATGAAGGAGGATCGTCTTCGCGCGCTCCGCGCGATCAGGTTCTCGGCGCGCTTCGGCTTCGAGATCGAGCCGGCCACCTGGGACGCGATCGTCGAGAGCGCTCCCCACATGGGAAGGCTGTCGCCGGAGCGCGTGAAGCAGGAGATCGAGAAGACGATGGAGCAGGTGCCGCTGCCCAGCAAGGCATTCGCTAAATGGCGAGACAGCGGGGCGTTTGCGACCTTGATCCCGTCCCTTGACGCGATCACCGATTTGCAGCTCAGGCCGCTCGACCACCTCAGGCGGCCGCTCATCCCGCGCCGGCCGCACCGGAAATCAACCCGAATTGCCGCGCTGTTCGTCGCGACCCCGCCCAACACCGTTCGCCAGATCCTCAAGAACCTCCGGTTCTCCAACAGCGAAACGGAATGGATCGGTATCCTCGTAGACCGCTGGCACCAGATCGGCCCGTCGATGACGCGCGAGCTCCTGAAGGCCGAGGAGAGGTACGCGGCCGATCCATTCGGCGAGCGGACTCCGCCGAGCTTGGTCCTCCGGACGTGGGCCGCCAGCGTCGGGCGCACGCGTCTTGCCCCACTGTTGCGGCTGGCGGATGCGTTCTGGTGGGCGGCGCGCGCGGCGGGGGAGCCGGCGCCGTACAAGCCGACGGTGATGGCGACGTACAAGCGCGCGATCGCCGTCGCCTACAAGGACGCGATCGAGATCTCCGATCTTGCGATCGACGGGTCCGATCTGGAGGAGCTGGGAATCAAGGGGCCCGCGGTGGGCACCACGTTACGCAAGCTGCTGGAAGCGGTTATTAATGATCCATTCAAGAACAGCAGGACCACGCTCGTGAAACTCGCGCAGACGATCAGCGAACAACCACCTCAAACGCCGTAAACGATGCTTTTCCGCAGCCGAACACCGGACTCCACCATCTGGAAGCGTTTTCGCTCAGGGCAGGATGGGTTCACCTTCACCCGCACCGGCGACGTGTACGAGGCGAAGGTGGTCGCCAACGCCGAACGCGTGGTTGACCTGTTTTACACGTTGAGCGAGCTGATGGCGCCCGCCGTCGACGTCGTCATTCAGGACATGCGATCGCAGACGACGTGGGCCGGGCAGTCCATGGCTCTCCCCGACGTGCGCGACGCGGTTGCGCGTCTCAAGGTCCCGCTCGCGACTTATGGCGGTGTTGAGATCATCCTTTTCACGCCTGAGGATCAGCTGACACTGACGCCCCAGCTGGAACTGTTCATCTACTCGCGCTCCGACCGATGGATGTATCTCCTTACGAGCATGAATCTAGAGGAGCGCGCCTCGCTGGAAGATCGTCTGTGGGGCAGCAGCTCGTGGGAGCGGGCACCGGCACCTGCGCTGAGCGATGCCGTGGCCGCGGCGGCGGAGAGGCTCTCGATCAAGACGGCGTAGAATAACCGGTACCCAGTACCCGCACAGCCGCTCGGGCAGGCATCCAGAACGGAAGGTTCGTCCGGATGCTTCGGATGACACGGATCAAATGGATCGCTCCGTGAGGCGTGAGAGCTCCTCGTAGCGGGCAGGGATTTCTTGGGAACGGCCGCTCGGGATGCAAAAAAACGCGCACCAGCCCCTAAGTGCAAATAACAAAAAATCACGGCCGCCATTGCGCACCTTCACGCCACAAGGAGCGATCCGCACAATCCGAGTCATCCGAAGCATCCGGTCGAACCTTCCGATCTGGATGCCAGTCGC
>JBBQFZ010000091.1:0-10264 GCA_038322455.1 Gemmatimonadales bacterium
GGCGCCGGATCGGCGTCCGTTATCCGCGACGCGTTCACGCGCGGAGGAGCGGATGCGTCGCTGCTTGCCGGATTGCTCCATTCCGGGATCTCCGACATGCAAATCATCAAGAGCGCTCTCAGCGCCGACGGTATCCGGGTGAGGATGGCGGCATGAGCGGAGGTGACAATTATATGAACGCCGTGGCCGAAGTCGCCACGCTCGCGGGGAACGTGGCACGTCGGTACTACGGGAAGGGTCCCGAGGTTCGACTGAAGAAGGATGGCACGCCCGTCAGTGCCGCGGATTACGACGCCGAACGGACGGCCCGGGAATGGATCGAGAAGAGTTTTCCGTCCGACGGAATAGTCGGCGAGGAGCTGCCTCCGGTGCGTGAATCGGCGAAGCGGCGGTGGATTCTCGATCCGATCGACGGCACCTTTACGTTTCTTCAGACAGTCCCTCTTTGGGGGACGCTTGTGGCGGTGGTGGAGGGAGAGAGTGTGATCGCGGGCGCTGCATACTTTCCGGCGCTGGACGAGACCATCGTTGCCGCGCCTGGGAAAGGCGCCTGGTGGAACGGCTCCCGCACCGCCGTGTCGAAAGTGTCGGATCTCGGTGCCGCGCGGCTCGTCACCACGGACGCGCGGTTCAATCGCGATCCAGCTCGGCGCGACCGTTGGCTCCAGCTGCAGAACGGCGCGCAGGCGATGCGGACGTGGGGAGATTGTTACGGGTATCTGCTGGTCGCCACGGGTCGCGCCGACGTGATGGTGGACGACGTGATCTCGGTTTGGGACGGAGCGGCGTTGTTGCCGGTCATCACCGAGGCCGGCGGCGCGTTTACGGATTGGAAAGGACAGACGACGGCATTCGGTGGCGACGCGATCGCGACGAATTCCCTGTTGGCCTCGGCCGTTCGAGAGATTCTCGTCTCGCCGACGGCGGCTGAGCTCACATCGGCAAGCTCATGACCAACTCGCTCGATCTCGACGCGATCTCCTTCGATGCGGTCACGGGAACGGTAGTGGTCGTCGCGCAGGATGCCGCAACCGGAAGGGTTCTGATGGTTGCGAACGCGGACAGGGAAGCCCTCGCGCGCACGAACGAGACCGGCGAGATGCATTATCTATCGCGTCGAAGGGGACTGTGGCGGAAGGGTGCGACGAGCGGGAACGTGCAGAAGGTGGTTTCGCTCGCCCTCGATTGTGACGGCGACACTGTGCTCGCTCGCGTCGTGCCGGCGGGACCGGCGTGTCACACCGGCCAGGTCTCCTGCTTTCCCGATTCCAGTCATCCAGGTGCCTGGGCAATGCTCGCGGCTACGATCAGAGCGAGACGAAGGCTCGACGACGGTGCTGCAGAAGGCGTTGAAGCGCCGGCACGGGAGGAGCAGAGCTATACCAGGGTCTTACTTGGAGATCGCAACCTCCGCTTGAAGAAGATCGGAGAGGAAGCCGCCGAGTTCGTTACTGCGTGCGCTGATTCCGACGCGGGTCGTGCTGCCGAAGAAGCGGCAGACCTCGTCTATCATGTGGCTGTCGCTCTGGAGGCCTTGGGAACATCCCTAGATGCGGTTGGCCTCGCGTTATTCGAACGCTCCCCGAGCGCAGACCTCACCCGAGCTCCACCACTCCCGGTCCAGCGTGCGTGATGAACACCTCTGACCGTCTCGCCGCGACTGGAAAGTGCGCCGCGTATGCATTGGCCCACCGCGCCTGAAAGACGCCAGCGTCGGCGTCCGACACGAGCGCCCACACGCTACCGCCAAAACCCGCACCGAACGCGGACGCAGCAACGGCGCCCAACTCGCGTCCGCTCCGCGCAAGCAAGCTCGTCTCGGGAATCTGGTTTCCCAGAAGTTCTTCCGCGGCTTGCTGTGACCGCTCGACGATGCTACCGAGGCTCCCGAGGTCGTCTTGCGCGAGCGCATCCGCCGCCGCTGGAACCAGCTCGTTGCTCTCAAGCAGAAAGTGTTCGAATCGCGCGAGCCTCTGGGCGCGCAGCAACCCCCGGATGCGATCGGCCGCGTCTGGCGATGCAGCGATTGCGGAGGCAAGCGAAGGGTATCGCACACCAGTCGCCGACTGCCACCGGTCCAGGATCTCGTCGACCATCGTCGATAGACGGTTGTAGCGGTCGCGCGCCGCTCCGGTTTTCTCGGCCGCGACACCGCTCGTAGCTACCACGAGCATGTGATCCGTCGGGAAGGGAACGCTGCGCTCGAGACGAACGGGGCAGAACGCGCACTGTATCAACGCGCCGCCGGTCGCGCATAGAATCGCGGTGTGATCCTCACTGCCGCCGAAGGTCCCGACGCCGCGCTCGCCCTCGAGCCCGCCGAAGCTCTGACCATTCTCGATGGTGCCGAGATATTCCGCGAGATGCTCTCCGTTCTCTATCGCGCGCCGGTACTCATCCCGCGACTGGATGCCATTCACGCGCGCGACGGCAAGAAATATCGAGACGACCAGCGCGCTCGAGCTGCTCATTCCGGCGGCTTGCGGCAAATCGCTCGCGATAACGATGTCCGCGCCGGTGAGGGAAGGGCCGAAGTTACGCACCACCCGCCGTGCGACTGCGCGGACATAAGTCGACCATTTGCCCGGCTGCGCTGCCGCTTCGAGTGAAGCGTGCTCGGCCAAACTGTGGTCGAGTGTATCACCCGACACTGCGTCGTGCACGCGCAGACGACCGTCACGTCGCGGCGCCGCCGCGACGCAGATGCCGCGTTCCGCCGCACAGAGAAGACTGCGACCGCCGGCATAATCCGTGTGCTTGCCGAGGAACTCGATGCGCCCTGGGACCCATGCGCAAAACACAATGTCGTTTGCAACACCAGGAAGTCCCATCAGGCTCGCGTTGACCTTTCCGAACAGAGCCTGCTTGCGCTCCGCCTCGTGCTCACTCATGCCGGCGGCGAGCAGCCGCGATCTTACCTCGCTCACGGCTCCGGCGCCACACCTCTGAGACGTTCGGTCACGATCGGGATGTCGGCACGACGTGACAGATCCAGAACCGGCGCATCGGCGTGGATCACCCGGACGCGCATGCCGAGCACGTCGATCCCGTACTGAACCGCTGCCGGCAGCTCGATCTCGTCCCGCGGCGACGGCGGCACGCTGCGACACGCGCGAAAGATCTCCGACGTCAGACGCCAGCAATTCATGCTCACCTGGGCCCCTGACGCGAGAGAAGCAAGCACCGACGGATCCGGCTTCTCGATAATGCCGCGCAGATATCCGTCCGCTCTCACGTCGAGAATCGCGTACGCCGCGATCCCCTCCGGCGCGATGTCGCCGCGCCTGATCAGCCCCTCGCGCGAGAATCCGACGCACGCCGGCTCCTTCGCGGCCCGCAACGCTGCGAGAACATCGGGCTGGTAATAGTTGTCCGAGTTGATAACCACGAATGGCTCTCCCGCCGTGAATTCCTCGGCCGCGAGCACGGCGTCCGCCGTCCCCGCCGCTTCGAGCTGCGTTGCAAATCTCACGCGAACGCGCGTCGGAATCGCCGTGCGCGTATACCGATCGCGAATCGCGCGATCGTCGGGCGCAACTATGATGCAGACGTCAGTGAAGCCGGCGTCGCCGAGCGCGCTCAACGAGTAGTCGAGGAAAGCATGGGATGCCGCGCCGGCTCCCGCGTCAGAGGCTTCAACACTTAGTGGAATCATCGCTTTGATTCCGGCATCAGCAGCGGCGGCCTGATCGTCAGTCAACGCGGCGTCATGATCCACCGCCTGCATCCGCGTTCCCCGACCAGCAGCGAGAATCACAGCTTTCGTGCACGGACGAAGTGCGGCGACAGCTGACGTCTCACTTCCGACAAGCTCGGGCCCGCTGGCCCATACGCGCATGACGACGCGCAGGAGCACGAGGCCGCTGATCACGAAGAGCACCGCCCACAGGATGCTCTGCGAGATTCGCCCGTAGATGAGGCTCCCGGTGCCGAACAGGCCGGCGTAGACGAACATCACTCCGGCGGTCCAGCCGAGCATCATCTGCGGAATACTGTCCGGGGAGGGAGGAAGCGCCGACTCGGCGCGAAATGCTTTCCACCCCGGTCCGGCGGGACGCGTCAGCTCGTAGAAACGCAGGAGCGCGGCGTGGTCCACGGGCGCCGTCATCAGTGTCACGGTGATCCAGACCACCGTCGTCACTGCGACGGTCACAAGGAGCGGCACGGGGTCGGGGATGTCCACGCCGAGCTTCTTCCCGATGAAAAATGCGAGCGCGATCGCAAAGGAGGAGACCATCGCCGAGATCTCGCTCCACGCGTTGATTCGCCACCAGAACCAGCGGAGGAGATAGATGAGACCAGTGCCGGCGCCAACGGAGAGGAGAAGTTGGAAGGCTTCGCTGGCGGTCGAGAGAAACAACGTGAACACGCCACACAGAATCATCAACACGGCCGCCAGCGTGCGCGACACCCACAGGTAGTGACGCTCGCTTTTTCCCGGCGCCAGGAACCGTTGATAGAAATCGATGACGAGATACGACGAGCCCCAATTGAGGTGCGTCTCCATCGTCGAGCGGTACGCCGCAAACAGTGAAGCGACGATGAGCCCCTTCATGCCGACGGGGAGCAGTGTCAGCATCGCCGGATAGGCGAGATCATTCCCGATCAGCGATGGATTCACCTGCGGCAGTGCGCGCTGAAGATCAGCGAGAGTCGGAAAGACGAGCATCGAGCAGAGCGCGACGATGATCCACGGCCACGGCCGCAGCGCGTAATGCGCGACGTTGAACCAGAGGGTGGCCCCGAGTGCATGACGCTCGTTCCTCGACGCGAGGATGCGCTGCGCGATGTAGCTCCCGCCGCCCGGCTCGGCGCCGGGATACCACACGGACCACCACTGCACGGTGAGCGGAATGACGAGGACGGTCAGAGTGAGCGCGGTGTCGTGGAAGTCGGGCAGCAGCGAGAGCGTCTTCGGATCGGTCTTGGCGAGCAGTCCGGAGAGACCACCGACTGCTGGATGATGCAGTGCCACGAACGCCGCCGCGATCACGCCGACCATGGCGAGCACGAACTGCACGAGATCGGTGGCGAGCACCCCCCAGAGTCCCGACACCGCGGCGAAGAGCACGACGGCTGTGCCGCACACCACTATGGTTTCGAGACGTCCCCAGCCGAGCATCACATTGGCGATCTTGACGGCGGCGAGCGTTACCGTCGCCATGATCATGATGTTGAAGAAGAGTCCCAGGTACACAGCGCGAAAACCGCGGACAGCCGCGGCGGGACGCCCCGAGTAACGAAGCTCGTAGAACTCGAGATCGGTGAGCACGCCCGAACGCCGCCAGAGCTGCGCGTAGAAGAACACCGTCGCCATGCCGGTGAGCAGGAAGGCCCACCACACCCAGTTGTACGAGACTCCGTGCGAGCGCACGAAATCCGTCACGAGATTCGGCGTGTCGGTGCTGAAGGTGGTGGCGACCATCGATGTGCCGACCAGCCACCAAGGGGCTGATTGCCCCGACGTGAAGAACTCCGCCATACTCGACCGGGCCCGTCGTAGATAGAACATCGCGGGGAGATAGCAGAGCACGAGGCTCACGACGACGATCAGCCAATCGAGCGACGTCAGTTGCATCCGAGTGATTCCCCCGCGATGTCAATCATGCCGTGGACCGCGCTATCGCGCTTTGGCTTCCAACGTCAGCACCTGAAATGGCGCGAGGTGAATCTCTCGTTCTTCGCCGGCCCGAAATCGGGCTGGGGCGCGCCCCCGGTCCATGGCCAACGGACTACTCGCCGAATACCGACGCGGGGCGTCCGGAGGCAGCTCGAAGACGCGCTCGATATCGATGGCGATCCTATGCTGCACGTTGCTCGGATTTCTCAGCGTCAGAATTCCCTTCCGCGGCGACCACGACGCCCAGCCGTACGGCTCGAGACGCAACGGGTCACCGCCCACCCAGTGTGTATCGACCAGCGTGTCGGCGTTGGCTCGCGACCATCGCGCGGCTTCCGCGATCGTGTCCCAGTTGTTACGCGAGAGGAGCGCCGGGGTGATGTACATCTCCTGCAGCTGTGTGCCGGTCCCGAAGTACGATCGGACCTCCGACGTAAAATCGTTCCCCGGATCGGTCATCAGATTGTGCGCTGACCGCGCGTAGATCATTCCGTGGAGCATGAGCGAATTGAGCGGATACAATGCTCCTGCGCGCACGACGTGCTCGTAAGTATCTGCGTCGCGATAGGTGATCCACCGTTGTCTACTCGAGCCGATCCCCGCGAAATCGTGGTCCTCGCCCCCGCGCCAGATGGAGTCCGCATAACGGAGCCAGAAGGGCGACGGATAGGTTCCCGTGGTGAGGTTGATGTAGAGGTCGGGCTTTTCCGCACGCAGCTCGTCGATCAGATGGATCGCGGCGTCGAAATCGCTGTCGAAGGGGCTTCCGGGAAACGTGCTCGACGAATTGCCCGTACCGTCGAACTTGAACTGGTTCACACCGTAGCGGCGGATCATGTCGACGCAGGTGTCGCGGAACCGCTTGTAATACAGCGGTCCGGAGAGCGCGAAACCGTTTTCGTTCGTCTCGAATCCTTGCGCCTTCCCATACGCAAGGCGTTGTTCGCGCGGCTCGCCGTACCCGCCCCAGGGCGACATCCATACTCCCGGCGCGGCACCGTAACGCTGCGTCGCTTGCGCTACGTTCGCGAAGCCGTTCGGAAAACCCACGTTGAAGTGCCAGAGCGTTTTGGGATCATCCCAGCCATCGTCGAACAGAAACGAATCCAGCGTTACGCCGCGCTTCTCGTGCAGCTCCATCCCGAACGCCGCAATCGCGGCGAGCGCCCCGGCCTCATCATACCTGCTGAAGTAGCCGAGGTCGTACCAGGAGTTGTAGTGGAGAAAGGTGCGATACGGGTGCGCGCGTTCGCGCTCCACGTATGCCAGAAAGTCGCGCCGCATCTGCCCAGCGCGCGCGACGCCGGTGACCGAGCTCACCGTGAGCGCAGTGCCGGGCCTTAGCGGGAGCGTGCGCGTCATGCGGCAGCGCACTCGCTCACCGTCCACACGGTTGTTCGCGAGCGGATGCTCGAAGCCGAAGAACGCATTCCCGGCTACGATCGGCGTGCCGGGCACCGTCCCAGTCTCCATCGCGTTCGGCGCGTTGAAATCGAGCAGCGTGATCTCGCGCATGGGAATGGCATCGCCGAGCGCGCGGAGCGTCAGCTCTTGCCTGATATAGTGCGACCCATCGCGGAGGATACCGCGCCAGACTGCCTCGATGCGCCCGGCCGCATCCTGGAGCGTGAGTGTTACGCTTCGCCCCGCGATGCGCTCGGCCATCCGCGAGGCGCGTGGGTTGGCAACGAGGACTTCCATGCGAGGAGGCGCAGTAATTCGCATGGCGCGCGCGGCGATGTTGCTCTTGTCGGTGAGGGTCAGCGTGAACGCGTGGCCAGGGACGGGGAGCGCGGTTCCGTCCAGTCCATCGCTGAGGCGGACGGGACGGAATTCGCCCCCGGCGATGCTCCACACTGCGGTGATTGCCTGGTTGCCCAGAGAGATGTCGTCGGGCGTGAGCACGGCGCGCGCCGGAAGCGCAAGATTATTTCCGGCATCGGGAACGCCAGTCCCATTCGAGAACGTGAATCGACCGAGGCCAGCCCGCAGTGCACCAAGGCCCAGGGCCAGATGTGCGCTATCACCGAGGAACTCGCGCCGGGTGGTCATATTCGAGAGAGGAGCTACAGCTGATTGCGTATCGTCTGCGTGATCCAAAGGCTCCTCGTCTCATGAGGTAAGACCAAGGTGCTCGTGTCCCCTTAGCAGGGGAGGGGTGGACTCGGCTAGAAAATCTACGCTCAGACTCGGCTTCTGGGCGATCTTGGGTGAAGAGATGTCCTGGCTTACCGCGATGTGTAGCGGTACGAGCATCCGGAATTACGAAGCTTGCCCGTCATTGGCGGTGCCTCGGTCAAGAACATTCCGATGGCGACCATGACGTACAAAGGCTACAAGGCGCCCTCCAGCAGGCCGGGTCGGGCTAGATCGCAGAGGAAGTTCTAACCCGCGGCTGCTTTGGCCAAGGCCTCCTTCGCCCAGGTGTTGATGCTCTTTCCTTCACTGTCCGCCGCTCGGGCGATCGCACGGTGAATCGCGGGATCCACACGCAAAATGAATCGGCCGGTGAATGGTTGCTCTGGCTCGCCCCCGGTCTCGCGGCAGTAATCGAAATAAATCTCCATCGATCTCGCGAACTCTTTCTTGAGCTCGGCCATCGACTTGCCTTTGAAGTTCACGACGTCGGAGATGTTGATCACCCGGCCGTGGAATCCGTTGTTCTCTTCGTCAGTGTCGATTTGGGCCACATAACCCTTGTGCTCCAACGTTGCCATCGTCGTCTCCGTCGTGGTTCCTGCCTGATCCCTGGATCGTCCCTGAGTGTTGCCGTCACAGCGGCGTTAGTCAGGGTTTGACACCCGCCCTCTCGAGAAGGTCTCTGAGGTCGCGAATGGCGTTTCTATCCGTGTCCGGCCTCGGATGCGCTCGGTGAAATACACCTCGCACGCCATTTACAGTAACGGTTTCTCCAGGCCTTTCAACATCAACGAGAAAATCTGGCGCGCGTGCTTGTCGCGATCGATTCGAGTGCCGAGGCGCTCGTCGATGAATTCGTGTGAGAGCCCGTGCGCAAGGGAGGCGGGTACCCTTGCGATGTCGGATGAAGGCCCCGATACCAATCGCCCTGCTCGCTGCCCGTCGCGGATAAGATTTACGAACAAACCAAACAAGCCCGCCTTCGTCTGTAGCAATTCGTAGAACCGCTTCTCGGACTTCAGCAATTCGTAGTGGCGCTTCTCAGACGTCGGCTCAGAGCCGAGTTTGTCGAGGCGATCGGACAAATCTTGTGCGTACATGACCCGGTAGAGATGGGGATGCTTCTGCGCAAATCCCACGTACGCGAGACAAACTGAAATAAGGCGCTCGACAGGATCGGCTCCGGCGTCCGGGATGGCAGCCTCCAGTTTTGCCTCCAATCTCCTGAACCCCTCATTTGCAACCGCGGCGGCGAGCTCGAGCGCAGGCAGCGGCGTAACAAGGCGCAGAGTTCTGGGCTTTGACCTGTCCCAGTAATTACCCAGCAGAGATGCGCGGTGATGAGCCCTCGGTCCGCTCTCTATTGTCGCAAGCTCCGCGTTGTTGTTGTATCGTCCGTGTATTGACAAATGTATATACATGCTGTAGCATACAAATGTGGAGTTTGACTGGCACGAGGCAAAGAACCGAATAAACATTCGCCGGCACGGAGTCGATTTCGCTGATGCGATAAGGATCTTCGAATCGCCCACATTCGAACGTTGGGACGATCGTCGAGACTACGGCGAAGACCGGTGGCTCGCAGTTGGACTGGTCGATGGTATTGAGCTAACCGTCATTTACACGGACGTACACACGGATCGAGGCCAGGTGCGTCGCATTATTTCCGCCCGCAGGGCCACAAAAAATGAGAGACAAGCGTACTACCAAGCGCGCTAAGGCAACAACCCAAAAGAGATCTTCGCGGGAGAGACCGTATGGGAGCGGGAGCTCGCCTCGGAAGGACCGCGTCCGCGAGGGCGGCCTGAAAGGCAAGACAGACTGGTATCGACTTCGCGCCATGACAGACGAAGAGGCTGAAAGAAACGCATCGACCGACTCCGATAATAGACCCGCGGATCCAGGGTGGCTTGATGCAGGCCATCTCGTCCCGGCCACCCAAAAAGAACTGATTTCGGTGCGTCTGGATTCCGATGTGCTTGCCTGGTTCCGGGCCGCGGGTGCCAGGTACCAGACCCGCATGAACGAGGTCCTGAAGGCCTATGTTCAGCATCAGAAGACGACCGAAATCCGGAGCCACACAAGAAATCGGACCAAACCAACACGGGGTATAGATCGATAGTTCGCTCGCGAGCGTTCATGAACCGAGGGCTCTGACTAACCGAGGGCTCTGACCAACGGCTTTGATAATCGCGGACTGATTGAGGAGGGCGGACCAACAGTAGCCGTCGCTAGCCCCCGGCTCCTTGAAAACCGTTACTCCGGTGGCTACTGAGCGTCTTCTTGACAAATAGAGGAACCGTCCCACTTTCCCACTGTACCACTATCCCAGGCAGCGTTGGAGCGAGGACGATGGGTTTATCAATAGTCGTTGGAGACAAGGGCCGCGTGACGCTTCCAGAGTCCGTGCGGAAGCATCTCGGCATCGAGGAGGGAGACGAGCTCGGTGTCGAGCTGTCGGCAAATGGAACCGCGGAGCTCGTTCCGCTTGCCCTGATCCCTCGT
>JBBQFZ010000092.1:0-10222 GCA_038322455.1 Gemmatimonadales bacterium
CTGCTGCCGCCACGACCCAGGCACCGAAGCAATCGTAGCGGCCGCTGCTGTGGGGGCTGGCTGCTTTTCTCATCGTACCTCAGCTGCCATTCTTCGAGCTGATGGTGCCGATCGATCAGACGCTGCTGCTGCTCATTCCAGTCGTCACCGTTTGCTCGATCGTCGGCTGGAAGCTGGGCGGACGCACGGCATTGGCTCTTATATGGCTGGTCCTCGCGGTGTGGACACTTCTCCAGCCGGCGGGCGCCCCGGGAACTCCCTACGATCAGATGGCCCGCGGATGGGCAATACTGCTCGCGGCGAGCTTCGGCCTCGTCAGCCTATGGAGTGTTGCGACGCCGTTCTTCGTACGAGCTCTGGCCGCGGTGGGAATCTCCACGGCGGTCGGGTTTCTGGTCGCGCTCGCCGCGCCGAGTGGCATCGCGCGGTTTCAGCACGCCGCCGGTGAAGAGTTCACGCGCAGGGTGACGATCACAATCGGGAGGATCCACCAGAGCATGGACACGCCGGAGTGGAAGCAGCTGGCGGAAAAGATGCCGGGGCTCGATACGTGGAACGACGAGTCCGAATCCGTGATGAAGGCGATGCCTGACCGCGCCGCCAGCCTTCTGCCGGCGCTCCTGGCCGTGGAGTCGCTTGCCGCGCTCGCACTCGCATGGGGCCTCTACCAGCGGCTTTCGCCGGTCAAAATCGGGCCGCAGCTTACACCGCTGACGGAGTTTCGCTTCAACGATCAGCTGATATGGGGCGTGGCGGTCGGGGCGACCCTCTGCCTGCTCCCCGCCTTCGCGGATGGAAGAACCGCGGGGCTCAATCTGCTGGTGTTCTTCGGTACGCTTTACCTGATTCGTGGTCTCGGTGTTCTGGCCTGGATAGCGCGGGGCCGTTACGCCGTGATCATCATCCTCAGCCTTATTCCGCAGGTTTGCATCATGCTCGGTGTGCTCGCACTCGGTTTGGGCCTCGGCGACACCTGGCTCGACATCCGTCGGCGCGCGCGGGCTGGCTGAGCGTACGATTCGCGCCGGGATTGTGCTAGAATTACCCGGCTCTCAACGATCACTGAAGGGAATTCCCAAATGGAAGTCATACTTAGACAGGCAGTCGAACAGCTCGGGCACCCGGGCGACATTGTAAAGGTTTCCGCAGGCTACGCGCGGAATTATCTCCTCCCGCGCGGCTTCGCCTACGAAGCGACTGCGGGCAACCGGAAGCGCATCGAGCAGGAGCGTCAGCGGCTCGAGCAGGCCGAAGAGGGGCGTCGCGGCTCCGCGTCCGAGCTGGCAACCAGGCTCGAGCAGGTTTCGCTGACATTCTCCGCCCGAGTGGGCGAGGAGGGCAAGCTGTTTGGTTCGGTTACGTCTGCCGATATCCAGCACCAGCTCCAGGCGCAGGGATTTCACGTTGAGAAGCGGCAAATCGAGCTGCACGAGCCGATCCGCGCGCTGGGCGTCTACCGGGTGCAGATTCGTTTACACGCCGACGTCCATCCAGAGATCAAAGTCTGGGTCATCAAGCAGTAGCCCCTCGTCGGAATTAGAGAAAGCTTTAACTGCCTGGACTGTGCGCCAGGTGCGAAAGGCATGGCGTGCGAAATGCTAGTTGGAACCCCTCACGGAACTTTCGCGCGTCAGGTATGCTACATACACTGATCCGGCGCGATGCGCCGCAAAAAAAAAAAAGACCTTCACTGAACCGCATGGCGACATCTCTCCCTTCTGTTTCCGCCCGCGAAGGCGCGCAACGTGTGCAGCGCGCCGCCCAGCTTTGCCTGGACATGAAAGCCAATGACGTTGTGCTGATGAATCTGGCCGGCGTCACCGACATGACGGACTACTTCGTCATCGCGAGCGGGACCTCTGATACACACGTGAGATCGATCGGCGAGCACGTGATATCCGAGATGAAGAAAGCGGGGCTGAGCGTGCATCACACTGAAGGTTTGCAACAGGGCCGCTGGGTGCTGCTCGATTTCTTCGATTTCGTAGTCCACATCTTCCATCCGACACTCCGCTCATTCTACCAGATCGAGAGACTCTGGAGCGATGCGGAAATAGTCGCCTTGGAGCCACCGGAGTAACAACAGATGAAAGCGGCAAGGATTCTCGCCATTGTGGCAGCCCTTGTGTGCGCGACTCGCCTCGACGCACAGCAGTATTTCGGAATGAATCAGGTGCAGTACAGGCACTTCGACTGGAGAGTGATCGAGACCGAGCATTGGCTCATTCACTACTATCCGGAAGAAAAAGCCGGAGCGATGGAAGCCGCTCGAATGGCGGAGCGCTCTTACGCCCGCCTCTCGCGCGTGCTGGACCACCAGTTCCGCGAGAAGAAGCCGATAGTGCTCTTTGCCTCGCGCGCCGAGTTCGGGCAGAACAACGTCACCGGCGACCTCGGAGAGGGTACGGGGGGCGTCACCGAGTACGCACGTGGTCGCATGATTCTGCCGCTGACCGGTGATCTCGGGAGCTTCGAGCACGTTCTCACCCACGAGATGGTGCACGAGTTCCAATACGACATCATCGCGCGCGGAAAAGCCGGCGCGAACGTGCAGACCCTCAGTCAGATCGACCCTCCGTACTGGTTCATGGAGGGTATGGCCGAATACCTGTCTAGCGGTCCCGATCACAAGCTCACCACCACGTGGCTCCGTGACGCAGCGGTCAATGGCAATCTGCCGACGATCGAGCAGATGACTGAGCGCCCCGACAAATATTTTCCATATCGATATGGTGAGGCCCTGTGGGAGTACATAGGCCAGCGTTGGGGCGACGTCGCGATCGGCGAGATCCTCCAGAACACCACCACTCTCGGAATTGCGCGCGCCGTCCAGCGGCAGCTCGGCATTACGCTGCACGAGCTGAGCGACGACTGGCGCGAGTCGGTGAACGCCAAATATCTCCCGCAGGCGGCGTCACTCGATCGCCCGCGCAGCTTCTCGCAGCCACTCCTCACGGAAAAGAAGAGCGGAGGCCAGATCTTCCTTGCGCCCTCGCTTTCAAACGATGGCAATCGCATCGCGTTCCTCTCCAACGGTAACCAGAAACGCGGTGAGCTGTTCATCGACCTGTGGCTCGCCGACGCACGTACGGGAAAACGCATCAAGCGGCTCGTCGAGAGCACGCTCAACCCGAATTTCGAGGAGCTGCGACTTCTTTACTCGCAGAGCTCTTTCTCGAATAGCGGTCGCATGCTCGCATTCACGGCGCAGCGCGAGGGCAAGGACGTGATGTACCTGATGGATGTCGCCAATACAAAAGTGACGGCCCGCATCGATTTGCCCTCGGTGGACGCCATCTGGAGTCCGGTCTGGTCGCCCGACGACAGACAGATCGCGTTCAGCGGAACGCGCGGCGGCCTCACGGACATTTACGTCGTGGACGTCGATGGAAAGAACCTGCGCCAGCTTACGAACGACGAATACGGCGACATGCAACCCGCTTGGTCTCCAGACGGGAAGCAGATTGCGTTCGCAAGCGACCGCGGTCCCGAGACGAATCTCGCAATCCTCAAGTTCTCGAAGTGGCGCATCGCCGTGATCGATGTGCAATCAGCCGCGATCGAGGTGCTGCCTGGGCAGGATGGTCTCAATCTGAATCCGGCGTGGTCGCCCGACGGACGGCAGGTGGCGTTCATCTCGGATCGCACGGGCGTCCCCAATATTTTCCTCTTCGACTTCAACGACCGGAAGCACTACCAGCTAACGAACGTGCTCGGTGGCGTTTCGGCGATCACGGAGTACAGCCCGGCGATCAGCTGGGCGCGCGGCGCGGATAGAATCGCCTACACCAATTTCGAGAAGGGCGATTACACCGTCTGGACGATCGACAATCCGCGTGCTCTCAAGAAAACGGCATTCAATTCCAACGCCACCAGTGTCGTCGCGAGCAATGCTCCCAGCGACGCGAGCGGGAGGAGTGATTCGCTTTTGCTCCGTCCCCGTCCCGGCGAGCCCACTTCCACCTATCGCACACCGACGGGTACCCGGCAGTCTTCGATACTCCCGACGGCCGAGGTCGCCCAGGATCAGCCATCCAGCATCAGCGCCTTGATGTCCGATCCGGTGTTCGGCTTGCCGGACACGACTCGCTTCAAGGAAGGGCCGTACCACGTCTCCTTCCACCCGGACTACATCGCCGATCCGTCCATCGGCTACACACCCAACTACGGCACAGTCGCCGGCGGAACGGCGTTCGTATTCAGCGACCTGCTGGGCAATCATCAGCTCGCTGTCTCGGGGAATGTGTACGGCAGGTTGAGCGACGCCAGTGCTTTCGTCGGCTACGCCAATCTTAGCCACAGACTTCAGTATACCACCGGCATTTCCCAGAACCCGATTTACGTTCCGCTCGGCTCACCTCCGCCCCAGACGAACGGCCAGGGACTCACGCAGTACAGCAGCCAATATCTGCGCTACGTCGTTCGCGATCTCTTCCTCACGGGGCAGTATCCGCTCAACCGCTTTACGCGTTTCGAGACGGGAATGCAATTCAACAGCATTGCCCAAGGAGTCATCCGGGTTGTCCAGGTTTGCGACCGGAGCGGGTTCTGCAGCGATCCGCAGTTCAAGAATGACACGAGCCTGGCGACGATCAATTACGTCACGCCGACTGCCGCATTCGTCTCGGACAACACGCTGTTCGGCAACACCGGGCCAGTGATCGGCCGCAGGATGCGCTTTCAGGCGTCGCAGAACCTCGGCAAGCTCCACTTCAGCGATTTCCTGGTCGACTATCGTCGCTACGATCCCATCATCTTCAACACGCTTACGCTCGCGACGAGGTTCCTCTCGTCCACCGCTGTCGGTCGCGACGAAAACTTCTTCCTGAAGTACATCGGACGGCCGGATTACATACGCGGCTACGACCGGGCGAACTTCAACTACTTCGATTGCACGTCGGTGATAGGCGGACAGTCGACGTGCAACAACGCTCAGCTCGCAGGCAGTCGCGTAGCGGTATTCAATGAGGAGCTGCGCTTCCCGATCATACGTCGTTTCGACGTCGGTAGCAGCTTTGGGTTGCCACCCGTGGACGGCCTACTGTTTTATGACGCCGGACTCGCCTGGAGTAAGGGAATCCAGCCGCACCTTGGCAACGCGCCGGCCGGGTTCGATCCCAATACGGATCGCTATCCGTTGACGAGCTGGGGCGCCGGCTTGCGCGTGAACCTGTTCAATCTCGCGATCCTGCGCTGGGATTACGCGCGACCCATGGTCGGAGGACGGAAGCCGAACTGGACGTTCTCCCTGGGAGCGAGCTACTAACCGTTGCGTCGACTCCTGATTCTGGCGCTGCTCTTTGCAGCATGCACGAAAGACAGGGCAGCGCCAGCTGACACAACTGGAACCAGCCAACTAAACGAGCCTCGCGGCTTGGACGCCCTCCTCCTTCGCATTCCGCGGAAGGGAGGGCTCGCGCGCGTCTACATGTATCCGAAGCTGGACTCGGCTGTGTGGACCGATTCGTCCGCGCCGTCACTCGAACGCGTGCTTGCATTCGATGCCGACGCTGGCACGATCGCGTTCGTGGACTCGAAAGGGCTGCCTGGCAGAATTGATCTCCGCATGACCGAGGTGAGAACCGCGACGCGGACGAGGCTCACTTCCCTTTCATCGGCTAACGGAACCGACATCTTCGGGATCAACGCAAAAGGCGAGATCATCCGCCTGAATCCGAATACCGGCGACTGGAAGTTCACGCCGGCTGTACCGGCACGAACCGTTTTCGCGCAGCCAAATGGCGAGCTCATTGTCGCCGCGAACAAGGGCGCGCAGACCCTTCTCTGGAGAGTGCGTCCGCCCGACGACGTCGTGCGGGACAGTGCTGTGCTCCCGCTTTCGGGCCGCGGTGTCCGAACCCAGGTGGGAGACCGAGTCTATTTCACCGTCGACAGTGGCCTCGTAGGTATCAAGGCCAAGGATCTTTCGCCCGTCGGCGCGATAAAGCTGACCAACCGCGTCGTCGCGCTTTCACCAACGCCAAGTGGTGACCGCCTGTACGTGGCGACCGCAGGCGACACCGGGCTCACCGTCATCGACCGGTACACCGAGAGCGGCAAGACGAGTATCGCTCTCCCACGGCCGCCGACTGATTTGCGGATGGATGCGCTTGGCCGCTACCTGCTCGCACGCATGCCGGGGCAGGATTCGGCTTGGGTGATTGCCATCGGAACCAATCGCCTGGTGGGCGCAGTCCCAACTCGATGGGACTTGGACCTTCCGGCGATCGCTCCCGATGGATCGCTGGCGCTCCTCGGCCCGACCGACGTCAGCATCGTGGATCCCGCAAACCTCGCGGTGAAGCGAACCGTGAAGGGCGCCGCGAAGGACTTCTGGTACTTCTTCGCGTGGGACGGATTCCGCCCACGGCCACAGGGTCTCGATCAACCCGTCACCTTTCCTGGCGACAGTGTTCACAATGACTCACTGACCGCGAGCTCGACGGCGCCGGCTGCATCCACGCCTCCGCCGTCATCGCCCGGAGGTCCGGATTCCGCGCACGCCCTGCAAACGGTCGTCCCCCCTCCTCAGGCGCAACCGCAGCCGACAGGATTCACGGTCTCCTTCGCGGCGCTCCTCAGTGAGGACAAGGCGCAGGAGCTAGCAGCCTCGATCAGGGTGAACGGGGCGCCCGCTCACGTGGTTTCGACCATGACCGCCGGGTCCCCGATTTTCCGCGTCGTGATGGGACCCTATTCGACGCGCGACGAAGCGGCAAAAATCGGCCGGGCGTCCAGGCGCGACTTCTGGATCTTCGAGGGTTCGCCTTGACCCAAAAGGTCTCCGGTGGTCGCCCCGCAGCCTGGGAAGACGCTGGAAGACAGGTCGCCTCACTCCTGGGTAGCTACTCGGCAATCCTCGTCGCCTCGAGTGATCCACTGGCGGCCGCCCACGTGGCGTTGGGGATCGCGCGCGCGGAAGCCGGACACCGTCGCTCGGTTGTCTGCGATCTCGTGGGTGATGCGGCCCCCCTTCGTTCCCTCGTTAGCGAGGAGGACCCGCACGGCATAACCGACAGCTTTCTCTACGGCGTTTCGCTGAACAAGATCGGGTACGACGTCGCGGGAGTCGAGAATCTCTACATCATGCCCACGGGAACCGATCCGATCGTCGACGAGGAGATCATGGGGAGCCCGCGCTGGAAAAAGCTCGCCGCCGGCTTCGGCGAGGTCGGAGCATTTCTCATCCTTGTAGCGAAGGCCTCTTCACCCGGAATCGCGCAGCTGGTCGAGCAAATCGACGGGGTCGTGCTCGTGAAAGATGCCGAGCTCCCATCCGCGCCCTCAGCACTCATTCTCGCGCGGGTTCCGGCGCCCACCCGAACGATGAAGGTCTCACTCTTTAACATCGGCGCCGGTGCCTCCAAATGGCCGCGACAGAAGTGGCTTTATCCGGCAATGGCGGCGATCGCGGCCGTACTGATTCTGGCGATCGGGCTCGCGCTCTATCTCGGGAATGCCGGATCGGGCGGCAGTCAGACTGGCCCTGCGGTGAAGGCTGTCGCCCCGCCCCTGCCGCCGCCTCCCCGAATCGCGCCGGAAACGCTCTACATCGCTCCGCCCGCCAATGTCAGTGATTCCGCGATCGCATCGGCTTTCTCCGTAGAGTTGCTGGTCGCAAACACGGCCGAAGGTGCTAACTTGTTCGTGCGGAAAAATGGTGCGGCACTTCCCGCTGCTACGGTATCGCCGTTTCCAATTGGCCCGGAGCGAGCTACATGGTACAGAGTGACGGCTGGAGCCTATCCGGCCAGAAGTCAGGCTGATTCTCTGCTGCTGGTGCTACGGAGATCGGGCGTTCTCGCGAACGATTCCGCCGGAAGCATCACCCGCGCGCCGTTGGCATTGCTGGTCGACAGCGTGGCGTCGCAGGGAGGAATCACCGACGCGGTTCATGCGGCAGAACAGAAGTACGGGGCACGAGGGCTGACTGTCTACACGTTGATGCAGAATGACGGCGGTGCACGGCTCTACGCGGGCGCTTTCGTGACCGCCGATCAATCGGCGGAGCTGATCAGGTCATTGCGCGCGGCGGGCCTTCAGCCCGTTCTCGTTTACCGAACAGGGAGTACGCCTTAGTGCGTCTAACGAAGCTCGAGATTCACGGGTTCAAATCGTTCGCCGATCGAACCGAGATGGTGTTCGAGCCAGGCGTAACAGCGATCGTAGGCCCCAACGGCTGCGGAAAATCCAACGTGTCCGATGCCGTTCGGTGGGTGCTCGGCGAGCAGCGTGCGCGCGCGCTGCGCGGCGCGAAGATGGAGGAAGTGATTTTCCAGGGGTCGTCTGCCCGACGCGCCGTGAACCTCGCGGAAGTCTCGCTCCACTTCGAGAATGACGACGGAGCGCTCGACATCCCGTTCCGTGAAGTGGTGCTTACGCGGCGACTGAGCCGCTCGGGCGAGAGCGACTATTTCCTCAACAACGCTCCCTGCCGGCTCCGTGACATCCACGACATGGTACGCGGCACCGGACTCGGCGCGGACTCGGGCGTCGTGATCGAGGCGAAGATGGTCGATGCCCTATTGAGCGATCGGCCAGACGACCGCCGAGAGCTCTTCGAGGAAGCGGCCGGGGTCGGCCTTTACCGCGATCGCAAGCGCAGCGCGGAACGCCGTCTCGAGGAGACCGCGGCCGACCTCGAACGAATTGACGATCTCATCAATGAAGTGCAAAGCCAGGTGCGCTCGCTCGCGCGCCAGAGAAAGCGTGCCGAGCGTCATACGGAGCTGATGGCGCGCCGCTTCACTCTCGAGGTGGCACACGCATCGCGCGAGATGGACGCATGGCGCGGTGAGCTTGCCCGGCTCGAGGAGCGCGTCATTGCGCTTCGGTCCGAAGTACCGGCCGAGGAAGAGCGTTTGCGCAACGCCGAATCCGCGCGCGAAGCGGCGCTCACGGAACGCACGACTGCGGAAGCAAGACGCACCGAGCTGGCGCGGCTTGTCTCGGATCAGAGAGAAAGCACGCAACAGCTCCGCGGCGAGATCGCCGTTGCCGAGGAGAGACTGCGCAACGCAACATCGCGCCGCGAGCGCGCCGAAGAGGAGCGTCGCGAAGGAGACGCCGCTGCCGGCCGCGTCAGCAGCGAGCTCGATCGCGCGGCCAGTGAGCTCGCGCAGCTGGAGGGAACGCAAAGAATAGCGGACGAAGCTCTGACGGCGCACGCACAGCACGAAGAAGAGGTCCGCGCCGCATTGAGCGTGGCCCGCGCCAACGTCGGGCACGGGGAGCGCGCGCTGCGTGACTTACGTGAAGAGCTCCACCGCGCCGAGCTCGATCGCCAGAGCAGCGAGCGCGAGCAAGCGGAGATCGCCACACGCAGATCGACCCTCGAGACAGAGCAGCACCAGCTCTTCGACGTTGCTGAGGCTTCCAGGCGCGAGCTGGCCGCGGCGGAAGACGCCGCGTCCATCGCCGCGACACTCGTCGCCCAGACCACCGCCGCCGCGGATGACGCGCGTGATGTGCTCCTCCAGGCGCGCGAGCGCGAGAGCGCCGCGCGGTCGGAGCTGCTTCGGGCGGAGGAGCTGCACACGGCTTCGACTTCCAAGCTGAGCGCGCTCGAAGGGTTGGAGCGGGAACGCGTCGGGCTTGCCCCTGCTGCCGCGAAGCTGCTCAAGGAGCGCGGCATTTTCGGTGAGGGTGCGATTCTCGGCCCGCTGAGTGATTTCATCAGCACCGACGCGAGTTCCGCCGCACTTGTCGAACGATTCCTTGGAGCGACGGTAAATGCGGTTCTCGTTCGCGACAGAGACGTGGCCGAGGCCGTTCGCGCCTGGCACGCATCCACTGGGCCCGGACCGTTGCTATTGCTTCCGATCGATTCAGCGCTGGAACAAGCACCTGACGCGAAAGACGCACTCGCCGATCTGGTGCAGGCATCATCACCGGCTACCGGTTGGGTCCGTTCGCTCCTCGGACGCGTGACATCGATGGAGAGCGGGACGGCGTTCGTGGACGCACGGGGCGCGATATGGCTCCCCGCAACGGAAGCGGGACCTGGGCCTCTTCGCCGTCGTGCCGAAATTACTGAGCTCAAGCAGGCTGTCGCGAACAGCGCGTCGTCCCGCCATAGCGCCGCGGCAACCGCCGAATCGGAGCGCGCTGCTCTCGCTTCGGCCGAGCGCGCGTCGATCGTGACGCAGGAGGCCGCGACCCACGCAGCGCGAGCGAACGTCGAGGCTGCCGATCGATCCGCCGCGCTCGGCCGCCAGCACCA
>JBBQFZ010000093.1:0-10117 GCA_038322455.1 Gemmatimonadales bacterium
TGTCGAACGTGCTCGCGAAGGCGTCCATTGCCGCGCCTGCCCTTGCGCACACGGTCGAATCGGACACAAAGGTGATCTGCGCCGGAGTAACCAGCGGCAAGCTGTACCTGGCACGGAAATCGACCATATCTGAATCCATCGCTCGAGTCAGGATGCCCTTGAATTGGTCTGACTCCCAGCCTGCGGTCCGACAGGGTGTCTGCGCTTGCACGTGATCCGCAACCGCAAAAATCAAGGCCAGCATTGTGAAGTTTTTCAATAGATAAGCCACGAAATTCTCCGATGATGAGTGCTCGTTTATAGACGACTATCCTGCGTATCTTTCTACCCAAGCGCATTTTCTCTGCGCTTCAGATCCCCCGGAAGGTCGGAATGGCGTCGCAGTCGGGGGGTTTGTCTGAGGATAGTTTAGTCTCCAGATAAAACCGTGATTAGTAATTTGGAAATCCGGTAACTGAGTGTGCGCCACAAACGCACGATCGTGACTGTCGCCGCGCCAAGTCGCCGAATCTTCCCTCGCCTTGGAAGCTACCGGCGCCGGGAAGCCATTCGGCAGCGTATCCCCGGGAAATTGAGCCCAAAATGCCCAAACTCCATTAGGCAAACGGGTTGAGTCAGGCCAACCGTACGCAATCGTGTTCTCTTTCGTAGGATGATCGTGAACCGTAGCATAAGGCACGGCACCGGGAACGGGCGCAGCCGCAGCCGACCAAAGAGAGTCGGGAGGATCGTAGTGAACCGCAGTGGAATTTGGATCCTCCCAAGGGGCGAAGTAATACCGCCCGTCCGGAAGCAGCCAAATCACGCCGCCGCTTTCATGGCGCGCAACGCTGCGATCCCAATCTGTGCCAGCCCATCCAGCATCGGCGGACGCATCCGCATTGGAGGTTACGAGCACATTCAGCAAATCCTGTCGGACGCGAAAATCATTCAACGAGTCGTCCAAAGCGGGGTCAGCGCCGGTCAAGCACTGAACTGTGACACTCGACGATTGTGCCCAGCCGCCAGTGAATGCCTTCAGGACCATCCGCCCTGACTCGTACGCAGTGTAGGTGCAGTGAATGTTGAAATTGGCGTGACAAGGTCCGGCCCAGGGTTGTGTCGCATTACGCGTGCTGTCTGCTCCGATCCATTGCCAATCAGTGATGGCCATGGGATGCACGAATGTTCCATACGACACGTGTACGGAATCGGGTGACTTGGTCGCAGTAAATGTGATCGTCTGCGGAGTAGCGAACGTGGACGCGAGTTGACTGGGGGTTGGTTTATTTAAGGTGACTTGAATCGCAGTCTCCGTCACAGTAGATCCGCCGCCGCTCATCCAATGGCAGATTACGGATTCGTCATTCGAGCATTCATAGGGATGATTAGTCGGCATGGGAGAGCGCACAATCCAGGGCGCTTGGTTCTTCACGGAATTGAACTGCGCGGGAACTGGTGCCGCCTCACACTGACCGAACGATGGGAGATTTCCGACAGGCAGGTCGTGGTTCTTCAGATTCAGGAAACAGGTGCTGTCGTGGTGATCCCATCCTCCAGTAGCCCCAAAGTCACCGGCCTCAACATAATTGCCGCCACCGTTCGGGAGCTTGGGTTTCGCGTTTAGATGCACCGTACCGCTCGACACGAGAGTGACCCAAGTGTCCCACGGGAATGTTAGTAGCGAGGTTTGAGTGGGAGGCCACCCAGAGGCTGCGGGGATCGTAAAGACGCCTGTTGGCGGACCAGTCTCGTTCGATAGGCGAGGAACAGGCGTGAGAACGGGGTGGCTTATCGGGCCTTCGATGTCGCGGCAGCCAAACACGGCCACGGCACAGGCTAAGCCCAAACCTAGAATCCGCTTCGAATTAGCATTTTGGCATGAGAGAATGCTGGAGCTCCCCGCAGAAGACACAGCCGTGGGATGATTCTTTACCCGATAGGTCATGATACGCCACGTTTTCAGATAGTAAATGCCTGTTTCATATCATCTGATGGCTGTTTCCTATCAAGACTCCCTCGCGGTCGCAGGCTAGAACGTGTCGGTGCCGACCGATTTCGCTTTTCAGGTTATATGGGATTGGGATCTGAACCGGATCTTCCACTAGAAAGCTTCAGGAGAAGAGCAAATCTTCCTGATCGAATTCTTTGGCACGCCTGGTTTCAATTGCGTTTTGTTTCCGGCCCGTGGTTCGGCATTTCTCAGAGGTACAGAGCCCATGGGTCAGGCGAAACCTTGCCCTCTTGTCCTGATGTTCGATCAACGTGCCTCGGCCAGCTCCTCGGGTGCGATCCCATAGTCGCGCAGCTTCCGATACAACGTCCGCTCCCCGATATCGAGAATCTCCGCCGCCTTCCTCCGATTCCCGCGCGTATCCCTCAGCGCCGCCTCGATCGCCGCCCGCTCTATCTCCGCCATCGTCATTCCCGGCGACAACGTCACGGTGCTCGGCTGCGCGGGCTGTCCCGGCGGCTCGATCGCGCCGCTCATTCCACCAGCGCCGAGCGCGGGAGCGGGTTGCACTTCCCCCACCCACGTCTGCCCATTGTGCCGCTCGTCATCCAGCCGCCGGCGCAGCTCCTCCACCTGGAGCCGCAGCTCCAGCATGCTCCTCACCAGAAACTCCAGCTCGCGCCCCTCGGCGCCCACGGCTCCCCGCAGCACGGGGCCCACATGCACAGGTAGAAAACGCGCCGCGCCTCCTTCTCTGATCGAACGCGGGATGTCGCTCGGCCCGATCTCCCGGCCCGGCGCCAACACCACCATGCTCTCCACCAGATTGCGCAGCTCGCGCACGTTGCCCGGCCACGGATAACTCATGAGGATCTGCATCGCGTCCGCCGAGATGCCGTGGAACTGCCGGTCGTGCTGCTGCGAGAATTCCTTTATGAACCGCCGCACCAGAAGCGGGATGTCCGCGGGTCTTTCTCTCAGCGGCGGGAGATAGATGCTCAGAACGTTCAGCCGATAGTAGAGATCCGGGCGGAATCTTCCCTCCTCGACCGCATCCCTGAGCGGACGATTTGTCGCCGCCACCACTCTCACGTCGATCGGGATCTGCGTCGTCCCGCCAACGCGCGTCAGCTTTCTCTCCTCGAGAACGCGCAGCAGCTTCACCTGCGTGGACGGCGGGATCTCGCCGATCTCGTCGAGAAACAACGTCCCCGTGTCGGCCAGCTCAAACCGCCCGATCCGCCGCTCCGTCGCACCCGTGAACGATCCCTTCTCGTGCCCGAACAGCTCGCTCTCTATCAGCGTCTCCGGCAAGGCGCCCGCGTTCACCGCAATGAACGGTTTTCCGCGGCGCGGACTCAGCCGGTGGATCGCCTGCGCCGCCAGCTCCTTTCCCGTTCCGCTCTCGCCCTCGATGATCACGGTGCTGGACACGGGCGCGATCTGCTCGATCTTGAGCAGCACCGCGTTGATCGGCTCCGACTGCCCGATCAATCCCGTCGCATCGGTGAGTCGCTTCCGATCCATCACGCTCCGCACCGCCAGATACAATTCGTCCGTCGAGATGGGCTTCGTGAAGACGTCCACGAACCCGATCATCCGCAGCTTCTCGCACAGATCGGGATCTTCGACCTCGGCCAGGCCGATCAGCGCGGTGCCGTTCCACAGCTGGTCGCGCACTATCTGCTGCGTTCCTGTATCGCCGAGCCCGCCGGTGAGAACGATGAGATCGGGCTTGAAGCGCTTGATTTCTCCTCGTAAATCATCGAGCGGGGAGACGACAGCGGTCTGATTGCCCGCCGCCTCCAGCTGCGCGTTGAGCCTCACCGCGGGCTCGACATCTGTGAGCGTGACAAGAATTTTCACTTTGCGTGCACCCCCGAAACCGCAGCCGCGACGTGCTCGGTGATTCTCCCGCGCAACACATCGCATGCGTGCTGCACTATCGGATCTATTGCTTCCAGCGCATCGCGCACGCCGTTCGGCGAGCCCGGCAGATTCACGATCAGCGTCTGCCCTCGCACGCCCGCCACTCCGCGGCCCAGCGCCGCGCGCGGGAATTTCGCCAGCGACAGCCCGCGAATCCGCTCGGCGATGCCCTCGGCCTCGCGATCGATCACGGCGCGCGTCGCTTCGGGCGTGACATCGCGCGGCGACAAACCTGTTCCCCCGGTCGTCAGCACCAGCTCCGCATCGTCGATGTCGGCGGCGCTGATGAGAGCGCGCACGATCTCCACCGTCTCATCGGCGCACGCCGTGGCCGAGACCACTTCGTGCTTCGCGGCGCGCGCCCACTCCGTAATCAGAGGGCCGGAAGCGTCAACGCGCTCTCCTCGCGCAACAGAGTCGGACACTGTGATCACGGCTACCCGCATGCGCGAATCCAGCCGGCGGCGGTCATCGCGGGTTCTTACAGTCTGCTGCCGTTCTTGTAGAACGGCATCTTCTGCACGACGGCCGGTACGCGCTTGCCTCGGATCTCGATCTCGAAGGTAGATCCTTCCGCCGCCGCTTCGGGCGGCACGTAAGCGGTTCCAATCGGAATCCCAAGCGTCGGACTCATCGTCCCGCTCCGCACCTCCCCGCTCGGCGCACCATTCACGAACACCGGATACCCGTGGCGAGGGAACGATCTTTCGGGCGTGGTGAATCCGACGAGCTTCCGGCCGAGTCCCTGTTCCTTCTGCTTCTGGAGCGCGTCGCGTCCAACGAAATCGCCCTTTTTCATTTTCACGAGCCAGCCCAGCGCAGCTTCGAGGGGCGTCGTAGTGTCGTCGAGATCGTTGCCGTAGAGCGCCATCCCCATCTCGAGCCGCAGCGAGTCGCGCGCGCCGAGTCCCGCGGGCGTCACTTCGCCGGAAGCGGTGAGCGCATTCCATATCTTTTCGGCGTGCTCGCCAGGGAAATAGAGCTCGAACCCATCCTCGCCCGTGTAGCCCGTGCGGGATATATAAACCTTGTCGACGCCCGCGATCTTCCCGGTCGCGTGCTCGTAATACTTGATCTTCGAGAGATCGAGGTCGGTGTGCTGCTGCAGAATCCGCGCGGCATCGGGTCCCTGTAGCGCGAGCAGCGCGAGGAGGTCGCTGAGGTTCTCCATCTTCGCGTCGGGGAATTTTTTCAGGAAGCGCGAGACGTGCGCCCAGTCCTTCTCGATGTTCGAGCCATTCACCACCATCAGCACGCGATCGTCGGAGCGGTACACGAGGCAGTCGTCTACGATCGTTCCGTCCTCCCGCAGGATGGTCGAGTAGTGCGCCTGACCCGGCTCCAACGCGGCGACGTCGTTGGTGGTGACGTAGTTGACGAAGTCGACCGCCTGCGGTCCGCGCACGAGGAACTCGCCCATGTGGCTGACGTCAAAGAGTCCCGCTTTTTCCCGCACCGCCTTGTGCTCGGCCGTGATTCCCGTGGGGTACTGGACGGGCATCTCGAATCCGGCGAACGGGACGATCTTGGCGCCAAGCGCGGCGTGGACGTTATAGAGGGGCGTCCGCTTGAGGGGCGCTTGCGGACCCTTGGGTGACGTTTGGAGGCCGTCCTCGACGTCGGTCGAGGAGGAAGTGGTTATAGAGGCTTCAGGCATTCTGAAGGGTTCCAGTGAGGGACTGGTCCCAATATGTACGAAGCGCCCCTCCATTTCGAGGGGCGCCGTGACAATTTGGCAGAGGAAGGCGAAAACGTCTGCCTAATCCATCAATTCAGCTCCCGTTATCTCCCTGATGTCCCCCACGGAGCGCCGAGAGCCGGTCACCATCCCCTTCAGAACTTCGAACAGGATGATGGGTCGAGACTTGTTCACCTTCATATAGCAAGCGAACTCGGCCTCGACGATGATCAAAGCGATGCGGGGATCTGTGGGACCGCCATCGCGTTCTCCACCTTCGTCGCCGAACCACTTCTTCCAGTCTTCCTTATAAAGCTGGCGGATGCGCGAGCGGTTGCGGGACACGTGCGCGACACCCGAGACCGAAACCCATTCATGGGTTCGGTTGTTATAGTAGGCGCAGTTGACGTGGGGATCGAGCGAGAGCTCGTCCAGCTTGTGCGTGGTCGCATCCGAAACGAACCAGAGGTCGGCGCCTTCGATTCTGTCCTGCGTAGCCATCGGCCGCGAGATGAGCTGACCGTTCGGACGGCGGGTGGTGAACATCGCCGTCTCGATGCCCTCGATCAGATCGTACAGCTCGTCGATCTTCTTGGAGTTCTGCATGACCTTCTGGTGTGCAGAAGACATGCCGAATGCAAAGCGGGGACGCACCCCGAAGAGTGCGGCCCCGCTCTGACTATCTAAAGGTGACCGCTGAGGCTAGCAGCCGAGTACAACCATGATGCGCCGCGCATCCCCGATCATCTGGGCCTGCGCTTCCGGCGCTATCTCGCTCGCGCTCGCCGCCGACAGCTTGTCGATGACGTCGCCCATCTTGATGCACGAGACGTGCGGGTCATTCGAGCCAGGGCTGCGATAAGCGGTCCGCAGCTGCGCAAGGATGGGATTTGCAACGCCGTTATCCAGGTTCATTCCGGACACGCGCGCGATCAGATTTGCGATCTGGTCGTTTGCCCCCAGAACGGTGACGTCGAAGCTCGCCGTCGCCACGTTGCCGGCGGCGTCCGTCGCAGTGCAGCTCACTGTTGTCTTGCCCACCGGGAATACGCTCCCCGAGCTCTGCGAGCAGGAGAACGACGCGACACCAACGTTGTCGTTCGCGTGCGTCTCGAAGTTGACGACCGCTCCCTCAGGCGTCGTCGCGTTTACCGTCATCGCTGACGGAACGTCGATGCTCGGCGGAGCGACGTCCAGAACCGTGACCGTCTGGGTGGCGGTGCTCACGTTGAGGGACGGATCGGTCGCCGACCACGTGATCGTGGTGGTACCTATCGGAAACGGCGCGGAAAGCTCGGCGCCATCGCTGCGCGCGCCACCTAGCGTGACAACCTTACAGTTGTCATCGGCGCTCGGAGCAGCCACTGCAACGGCCGCCATCGCAAACTTACCGCTGTTGTTCGCCGACAAGCTCGCGGGCGGAGCAATCGACGGCTTCTCCCTGTCGTGCACGGTCACCTTCTGACTCGCGGACGCGGTGAGTCCACCGACGTCGACGGCCGTCCACTGAATGATCGTCACACCCTTCGGATACGGGTCCTTCACGCTGGCGCCGTCGCTTCTGACACCCGTGACGACGGTTCCATCCGCGTCATCCGTCACGCTCGGCGACGGAGTGACTGACGCGGCGCATGCGTGCATGTCGGTGTTCGCTTCGATATCGAGCACGGTGAGAACCGGCGGTTGATTGCCGTTCACAGTGACGGTTTGCGTTGCGCTCGCGATATTGCCCGACCCGTCGTTCGCCGTCCAGGTGATCGTAGTGACGCCGACCGGGAACACGGCTGAAAGCGGCGCGGCATCGCTGCGCGCACCAGTGACAGTCAGGTTCTGACAGTTGTCGGTGGCCGTCGCGTTCTCGAGCAGCACGGTCGCCGTCTTCTTGCCTGCATCCGTGTTTCGCGTGATGGACGCCGGCGCGGTAATCGTCGGCAGCTCCTTGTCGCTTACGGTTATTGCCTGCGCCGCGGCCGATTTGAGTCCACCCGCATCGGTTGCGGTCCAGGTAATGGAAGTCACTCTGGCGGGATATGCGTCTCCGATCGCCCTCGCGTCGCTGCGCACGCCCACGACCTGCGTACCAGCCGCATCGTCGGTGACCGACGGCGCGCCCGGATTAAGCTTGGCCGAGCACACGCCCGCGTCCGTGTTTGCCGCGATGTTCGGCGGCGCAACGATTACGGGCGGTTGATTGACGTGTGAGAACGAAAAACGAGTGCCGTCATTCACCAGCGGAGTCGAGAAATGCGCCTGGACTCTGCCCGGAACGAATGCGGCTTCGGCGCCGCCAAAGCTTTCGATACCCTGAGTGACGGGGTGGAAATCGCTGCTGATGTCCAGCCGCGTCGTATAGATCGTGATGTCGTTCGACGTCTCGGACAGCACGATCTGGCCCGTCACGTGACCTGGCGGCGACGCCGGGAGCTTCCCAAGAATCGGATTGGTGCCGAGGTCGTATTCAGGAACGTTCGTCCACTGGACAACGAACTTTCTGTTCGGCGCAGTGCCGACAGTGCCGTATGAGTACGAGGCTCCCGCCGCGGATGGATTGAGGTCTGTCCACGCGAGGGCGACGAGGTTGTTATAGGGCGCATCCTGCGAATTCGGGATGGTTCCTCCTTTGTAGCCGTCGCCGATGCTGTTGACGAAGCCAAAGAAACCATTCGAGGATATGTGCACGATGTTGTAGTTGTTCGCGAAGAACTTGAACAGGAAACCGATCGAGATGTTGTTGTTGACCGCGTCGTCCTGCCGATTCAGCGCGTTCAGCGGCGTCGCTTCCGGGGCGAACGGCACCGGGAAGACCGAGTAGGTGGGCGCGGCGACGACCGACGACATCGCTCTCATCGAGGAGCTCTGCACGCTGCTCGCCGCGACCGAGGAGCTCGAAGCGCTGTTCGAGGCATCGACCGCATTCTCGAGGGCGGAAGCGAGCTTGGCCGAATCCGAGTGGTAGAAAACGACCGAGGTGACCGGGCCGGCTGCCTGGCCAGCGCCCAGGATATCGCTGGGGGCTGTGGAGGTGTCCGAGCAGGAGAGGATCGCGGCCACAAATGTGGTGGCGATCAGCCCAGCTCTAAGCGCCTTCAAGGTGCCTGAAAACCCGGTCGTGCGGATCATCGTAACTCTCGGTTGGAGGGTTACTTAGAGGACGATCACGACCGCCAAGCTCAACAGTGGTTAGGGGTCTCTGGAGGAGCCTAACGCGTTCTCACAGAGTAGATTGGAATAGCAGATTTGTGATGGGCCGAGTGCGTCTAAAGCTTTTCCCCGCCCATCAGAACGGCCATGATCGCCTTCTGGATGTGAAGGCGATTTTCCGCCTCATCCCAGACCCGGCTTTGGGGGCCGTCGATCACGTCTGCGGTTACCTCTTCGCCGCGATGCGCGGGCAGGCAGTGAAGGAAGATTGCCCCCTTCTTCGCGCGCTTCATGAGGGAGGAGTCGACGCGGTAGCCCTTGAAGGCCTTCTCGCGGATCGCCTGCTCCTCCTCCTGGCCCATCGATGCCCACACATCGGTGTTGATTACGTCCGCGTCCTTTGCGGCTTCGGCTGGGTCGCGCACGACCCTCACTTTCCCCTTTGACTGCGCGCGGGCGAGAATCTCCGGGCTGGGGTCATAACCTTCCGGACACGCTAGTGTGAGCTCGAATCCCAGCACGTAAGCGGCGTTGATCCACGAGTGCGCCATGTTGTTGCCGTCTCCGATCCAGGCGACGCGCTTGCCCTTGTGTCCCCCCAGGTGCTGCTTGATCGTGAGCAGGTCGGCGAGCACCTGACACGGGTGCACGAGATCAGTCAGACCGTTGATGATCGGCACCGACGCGTGCCGCGCCAGCTCCTCGACCTCCGAGTGGGCGAAGGTACGGATCATTATCCCGTCGACGTATCGGGACAATACCCGCGCCGTGTCTGCGATTGGCTCGCCGCGACCGAGCTGAACGTCGCGCGGCGAGAGGAAGAGCGCGTGGCCACCGAGCTGCCATGTTCCAACCTCGAACGAGACGCGCGTGCGGGTGGAAGATTTCATGAAGATCATCGCCAGCGATTTTCCCGCCAGCGGCTTCTTCCTGTATTTGCCGGTCCGCATCGATTCGGCGAGCGCGAAAAGCCTGTCGATCTCGTGCGCCGAGAAATCGGAAATCTGGAGGAGATCGCGATGCGGTTCTTCTTTGCGGGCTGGGCTGGTCTTTCGAGGCATATGAGTTGCGCGAGGTGCATTGTGATCGTGGAATGCGATCGAGCGTTGCGCCGGAAATATACTCTTGAGCGTCACGTTTCTCTGGCGCGACAATCTCATAACGCGCGACAATCCTCTTCTCGGCGAGTGTCGGATGATGCTTACCTCTCGTTTGCTTACCGCGTTAATGGTGGGACTTGGTCTCGCTGGGTGTAACGGCTCCGACGCGACCGGCACCGACGGCACGACTCCTCCACCAGGTCTCACCCTCAAGCTGAACCCCTTCGTGATTACGGGACTCTCGAGTCCCGTCTTCCTTACACAACCGCTCACCGATGGGCGGATCTTCGTGGTAGAGCAGCCCGGACGAATCCGTGTGGTCAAGAATGGCCAGCT
>JBBQFZ010000094.1:0-10028 GCA_038322455.1 Gemmatimonadales bacterium
CGGATTACTCGCGATAGCGGTTGTGGTTGGAGGCCTCGCTCTAATTTCTGCTCCGACAGCTTGTTATCTAAGTCGGGGGGTGTGGGAAGAAGCGAAGATTCTGAGTCGGCGGGAGCCGATTTTGGATCTGGTGCGCGATCCCCGGACGCCTGCTGACGTAAAGGAGAAGTTGAGGGTAGTTCTGGCGGCGCGCCAGTACGCGAAGGATAGCATCAAGCTCAGAACCAAAGACAGTTTCACGACATATTCACGCCTTGATCACGACACACTGGTATTACTGGTCTCGGCGGCCTACCGCGATACGCTCAAGCCCTACACGTGGTGGTTTCCGATCGTGGGGCGCGTCCCGTACAAGGGGTACTTCGATTTCGCCGCCGCGAAGGCCGCCGCGAAAAATCTCGCGGCCGACGGCTACGATGTGTACGTCCGGCCCTCCGATGCCTTCAGCACGCTCGGTTTTTTCAACGATCCTTTGCTCAACACCACTCTCAAGGGCGACACGCTGTCACTGGCGAACACTGTGTTCCACGAGCTGACGCACAACACATTCTACGCCGCGGGTCAGGCGCCTTTCAATGAATCCTTTGCGATGTTCGTCGGGGCGCGGGGGGCGGCTGCATTCTTCAGGTCACGGGGCCAGGAAGCGGCGGCGGCAAAGCTCGACGCGCAGTGGGAGGACGACAAGCTTCTCGCCGGGTTCTGGTCCCGCCTGATCACGTCTCTCGACTCAGGGTACAAGGCGCACCCGGATAATCGAGAGGCGCGGATCCTTGCACGCGACACCGTATACGCGCACGCGCGCATGGCGCTCATCACCGAGGTAGCTCCGGCGCTCAAGACCATCAGTCCGCGCTACGCACAGCGTGTCCCGTTGGACAACGCTTCGCTCCTGGCGAGACGAGTATACGCAAGCGATCTGGACGTGTTCGACCAAGTCTATGAGAAGGAGGGACTCGATCTGAAGCGGACGATTGGCCGGATCATATCGCTGGCGAAATCCAATCCGGCGCAGCCGTTCGCCGCACTCGAGCAGTGGGCGCGCGTAAACACCCGGTAAAAATCACGCCGTCCGATCGACGTGAGTGACCGTCGGAATGGTGGTGCTCGCCGCTTCCCAAAAAGAAATCTCTTGACCGTGTAACGTTCTGCCCTACTTTGCTCTGCGATAGGCGGGACTGCTACCTCTTCGGTTGCATTCTGTAACCGAGGGTTGGGACCAGACGCCTCTGCGGATCATCTGGTCGACATGGCTGTGTTGATCGCAGAGTGGCAGAGCGGCCTCGAGTCGCCGCCCGCTAGCAGTAGTTCTACAGCTAGGGGTCCACCGTGAACAGAACCGTCCAGCCCTCTTCTGTTGCATCCGAGCCGTTTCCTATCGCGCTCGGCCACCGTTCGACTTTCGACGACTGCGCTTACCGCGTCGTTCAGAGCGCGACGCGGCAATTCGCCGCGCCGCCTATTCACAAAGAGATCAGGGAGGAAGTATGACCCATCTCGTTAGGAAAACGTTGGCCCTCAGTGCCACCGTTGGCGCAATGCTGGCATGGATTGCGTCCTCGGCAAGCGCACAGGACGGAGGCACGGTCAGTGGACGCGTGATCGACGCGACGACGTCCGCACCGGTGATCTCCGCACAGGTTCAGATCGTCGGTACGGGCCGAGGAGGCACCACGGCTGACGACGGACGATTTCGAATCGCGAATGTGCGGCCGGGGACCTATCAGGTGCGGGTTCTCCGCATCGGGTATCAGGCCTCTACACAGCCGGTAACCCTCGGCCCCGGTCAGGCAATCACGCTGGAGTATTTGCTCGCACCCGCCGTCGTTACGCTCGACGAGGTCGTCACGCTGGCAACGGGCGCGACCACTCGAAAGCGTGAGCAGGGAATGGTCGTCGGGACACTCGCTCCGGAGCCCGCTGCACTCGCGACTGCGGGCAACGTGGCCCAGCTTCTCACTGGTCGGGTACCAGGAGTCGATGTCGCCGCTTCAGGCGGCACCGTCGGGTCGAGCTCGCGCGTCCGCATCCGTGGCGCCAGTTCTCTGTCACTATCCAACGATCCACTTCTCATCGTCGATGGAATACGCGTTGACAACAACTCGGCCTCGACGACGATCGGCGTTGGTGGTCAGCAGCCCTCGCGATTCAACGACATTAACCCCGAAGACATCGAAAAGATCGACATCCTGAAGGGACCGGCGGCTGCCGCTCTTTTCGGGACCGCCGCCGCGAACGGTGTAATCCAGATCACCACCAAACGTGGTCGTGCAGGAACCACTCGATTTACTCTCTTCGGAGAATCGGGCAGCATTCGTAACGTCACGCCCTTTCCGAGGAATTTCGCGTGGGTCGGGAAGACCACCGCGGGCAACAGAACGACCAATTGCAATCTCGACAACCAGACGCGCGGGCTCTGCACGGCCAACCCGGATTCGTTGGTAAGCTTCAGTCCGCTCGCTCAATACAGCCCTTTCATCGACGGCCGGCGTGCGGCGTATGGAGCCAGCGCTGTTGGAGGCAACGATCGGGTTAGCTACTACGTGGGTGGAAATTATGATCGGCAGCAAGGAGTGGTCGATGCGAACACCGACCAGCGAGCTGGCGGTCGCGTCAATCTCACCGCGCAACTGACGGACAAGTGGAATATTTCGCTTGGAAGTAATTATCTCGCTGATCACCTGCGCCTGCCGCAGGATGATAACAACACGCTTGGAATCGTGTCGGCCGGAATGCTGGGGAGTGCCTTTGACGATTCTGTTCCCGGCAAGCCGTGCCTCTCAAGCTCCGGCGTGCTCCTCGTCTGCGCTCACGGCTACCTGAACGGCCAAACGCCGCAGGTTCTGGAAGGCGTGTGGTTCACGAGGCAGGACATCCAGCGGTTCCAGAACGCCATCAACAGCAACTACCAGCCACTCAGTTGGCTGAAGGCAACGGGGGCAGTCGGCCTCGACTACCTTGGTCGTTGGGACAATGAGATCATTCCCCCGGCGTCGGTATTCTTCGGCTCCCTGCCCGACGGGCAGCGTACGTCCAATCCGTACTCGATCTATACCTACACCGCGCAGGGCAATCTGAGCGCGACGTGGGCGCCGACCTCCACCATCACGACAACCACCACGGCGGGGACTCAGTTCAACAAGGCGCTTGTGCGCGGCACCCAGGCATTCGGCGCGGGACTCCTGGGGGGAACGTCGTCGCTTGCTGGTACAACGGTGCGGTTCGCGGTTAGCGAGGTGAGCACCGACAACAAGACGCTCGGCTATTTCGGTTCGGAAGAAGTCGGCTGGAGGGACAGAGTGTTCATCAACGCCGCCCTTCGAAATGACAAGAACAGCGCGTTCGGTCAGGATTTCGGCTCGATCACATATCCCTCGTTCGGCGCGTCATGGGTTGTGAGTGAAGAGTCGTTCTTCCCGAAGACCAACATTCTCAGCTCCCTGCGTCTGCGCGCGGCGGACGGCAAGTCCGGTCGCCAGCCGAATTTCCGCGATGCGATCACGTTCTTTAACGCCTCGACGGTGACCATCGGCGCAACCGATGTCCCCGGCATCGCCATCGGCGGAACGGGAAACATTGCGCTTCGCCCTGAGCGTTCCCAAGAGGTAGAGCTCGGCTTCGACATGGGACTGGTGGGACAGCGGGTCAATTTCGAGTTCACCCATTACAACAAGAAGACCGATGACTTGCTGATCGCGGTGCCGCTGGCGCCGTCCCTCGGCAGCAGCAATACGCAGTTCCAGAATCTCGGCTCCGTACGCAATACCGGAAACGAGATCTCCCTTGATGCGAATGTGCTGGACACCAGGCCTCTGGCGTTCAACTTCCTGGTGAGCGCATCCAGCAATAACAACACGCTCCTCTCGCTGGGATTCCTTCCCGGAACCCAGACGAAAGTTCCGCCGATCATCGTGAACACGCAGCAGAAGCAGGTCGTCGGTGTACCGCTCGGCAGCTATTGGCAACGACCATACACCTTTGCCGACGCGAATGGTGACGGCATCATCGCTCGGAGTGAAATAAAGCTTGGCGACACCGCTGTATATCTCGGCAACATCCTGCCCAAGCGGGAATACTCGGTCTCGCCCACTATGACCTTCTTCAACTTGCTCAAGGTATCGGCGCTGGTGGATCACAAGGGCGGATTCAAGCTGTTCGACAACTCGCGCCGTTTTCACTGCAGTTTCGGCTCGTGTCAGGAGGCTTTCGACAAGTCGATGCCGCTGGCGGACCAGGCGGCAGACATCGCGATTGCGCTTGGTACGGACGCGGGCTACATCGAAAACGCAGCTTTTACAAAGCTCCGCGAGCTCTCCTTTACCCTGATAGCTTCGGACCGCATCGCGCACAGTTTTGGAGTCCAGAATCTCGACTTCACAATCGCGGGACGGAATCTTAAGACCTGGACAGACTACAAGGGTTTCGATCCGGAAACGAACGCTGTCGCGGGAGCCAACTTCAGCACCCAGGAGTTTCTCACGCTCCCGCCTTCACGGACGTGGACGGCGCGCATAAATGTCACTTTCTAACCCTCACCGACAGAGCGACCAATATATGAAGAATAGATATCTCGCCCGTCGGCCCATGCGCCGGTTGGGCACTTTCACCACGATCGCGGCATGCATAGTCGTCTCGCTAAGCGGCTGCGATAGCAAGAGAATTCTAACTGTGACGGACCCGGACGTCGCCAAACCGCCTGCGCTGGACAACGTGGCCGCACTTCCGGCATTACGGGGTGGCGCGGTCGGTCAGTTCGGAACCGCTTTCAACGGGCCAGGATCGGACGAAGCGCAGGTGCAGCTGTCCGGATCGTTGGGGGATGAGCTCATTAACACCGAAACCTTTCCAACGCGGATAGAGTACGACCGGCGCGCGCAGACAATCGGGAATACGAGCCTGGTCGGGACGTTTCTCGACCTCAATCGCGCCAGGGCACTGGCTCAGCGCGCGATCGCCGGATTCCAGAAGTTCGCAGTGACCAGAACGGACAGCACGGGGTTTCCGGAGGTTCTGGCGCTCGGAGGTCTCACTTATGTCCTGTTCGCCGAGAATTACTGCGGCGCCGTTCCTGTCAGCGTGGCGAACGATGATGGGACTTTCACGTTTGGTGCTCCGCTCAACGTGAACCAGGAGCTAGACAGTGCCATAAGCAAGTTCGATCAGGCGCTGGCAGTTCCTGGAGCGCCCCTCACTGCTACCTTCAAGCAGTTGGCTCAGGTCGGAAAGGGTCGCGCTCTCCTGGACAAGGGCGATTATGCGAACGCGGCATTGGCGGTTTCAGGCGTGTCGACCACGTTTCAGTACAACTACATACACTCCCAGACGACGACGGCGCAGAACAATGTGACGTGGTCGCTCACGAACAGCGTCGGTCGGTTCGGCGTTGCCGCTCTCAAGGGCGGGAACGGTCTTCCGTATCAAACCAACGGAGATACCAAGAACGCCAACTTCGACCCACGTGTTGCCAATACCGTTCGCTCGAACAACAGCGGACATGGCTTTGACAACGGCGTTCCCGGCGGAGAGCTCCAGTACATCCAGCAGAAGTATCCGCTGCGGATATCACCCATCACGATCGCGGATGGAGTCGAAGCCAGACTGATCGAGGCCGAGGCGGCGCTTCAGACCGATCCGAGCGGCGCGTCGACGCTCACGATATTGAATGGACTGCGCAGCAATGCAGCGCTCCTTACCCTACGGGGCTACGCAGCGGGATCTTTGCCCCCACTTACGCTGCAGGCAACGTCAGCCGCCCAGATCGATCAGCTCTTCAAGGAGCGCGCCTACTGGCTATACCTGACGTCACACAGGTTGGGCGACATGCGTCGCTTGATCCGTCAGTACCAGCGCGGTGCGGAGACTGTCTTCCCGACGGGGCCTTACTTCAAGGGCGGCACATACGGCACGGACGTCAATTCACCGGTGCCGCAGCGTGAGCAGAACAATCCGAACTATACGCCCGGGTCCTGCAAGCAAAACGAGGCCTAGCTTCTCTGTCTCGACCCACCGAGTCAGTATGTAAACGAGGCGCCAGACATAACTCTGGCGCCTCGTTTCACATTGACCGTTCCCAATGCTTCCCGCTACGACCCCGACCGGGTGTGAATGTAGATCACGCCGGCGCTGGCATTAGTCCCCTCTGTGCTCGTTCCTCGGCCTCCCTTCCGCAACTCAATTCTGTCTATCGCATCCTTCGGCATCTGTTGGAGCACATCAACGGCGGCGAGGCGGGTGCCGTCTACGACCACTATCGGCGCCTCCGAGTTAGCCAGGTAGATGCTGCTGCGACCGCGGTGACCGGTGATCGCCACTGCGCGTCCCGCTCTATCCTCAACATAGGTGTATCGCGGAACGAGCTGTCGCAGCAATTCCCACGCGTTCGGCGCATGTTGCGCGTCGATCCGCTCAGGCGTGATGACCACGTCGCCGAACTGCGATCCATCCTCGGCGTAGCGGGGCGCGGTGGAGACACACGCGGAAGTCGCGGCGAGACAGCATGCTGCGAGGGACAACGGGGAGACCCAGGAGTATCGCATCACAACCCTCCGTGCGCGAGCTAGCGCATCTGCGCAAGCATACAGCCAGGTACACCGCCGCGCTATGGAGATTTTCCCGACTGCCTGGCTATCCCCCGAAGCGGCCCCTCAACAGAGCCCGCAGGTCGAGCAAAGGACCTGCCGTGGGCGCCTGCGGCTGCTCGGCAGACGCAGAGGCGCCGACCGTGACCCGCTGCATGTTGTCGCGCACGCCTCGATCGATGAACCGGCAAAGCTGATCGAGCGTGTACTCGGCGCCCCTCCGCGAGGAATAAGCGTTGAGCGGATACGACACACTCAGATGATTCCGCGCGCGTGTGAGCGCGACGTACATGAGGCGGCGCTCCTCTTCGGTCTCCTCTTCACTGTTGAGGCAACGTGCGGAAGGAAACCAGCCATCCACGGCCCAGATCACGAACACAGCATCCCACTCCTTTCCTTTTGCCGAGTGCGCCGTGCTCAATACGAGGCAATCGTTATCCTCCCGGCTGCTGCCGGTGGGAAGATCCTGCGTCGCCTGTGGAGGCTCCAGCGCGAGTGCAGAGAGAAAAGTCGCGCGGTCGGGATAGCCCGCGGCGATGATCTGAAGCTGGTCGAGATCGGCGAGCCGAGGCTCTACCTTGTCGTAGCGCTCCCGGAGGATGTTGTCGTAGAGCTGGCGGACGCGCGCGATGTCGGCTGCAACCTTCGCCTCATCCTGCGCGGGGCCCGATCGCAGACCGTCGAGCAGGCCTACAAGCGCGGCGTGCGCTGCGCGTGCCCTGGCCGGCGGGCTGTATCGCCCGAACGCCGTGGATTCCCACGCTGCCGCGATCATCGAGTCGATCGCAGCGCGCGCCGTCGCGTCACCGATTCCGGGAAGGAGAAGGAGCAGGCGGTACCAGCTCACCTCGTCGCGCGGATTCTCGAGAATGCGCAGGAAGGCCAGTACGTCCTTGACGTGTGCCGCCTCCAGAAACTTGAGCCCGCCCCACTTCTCGAAGGGAATCTTGCGATTGGTGAGCTCGATCTCGAGATCGGCGGACATGTAGCCGGCGCGGAATAGAACAGCGATCTCGCTCAATCGAGTTCCTTCCTCGTGCAGCTCCAGAATTCGATCCACCACGAACTGCGTCTGTTGCTGCTCGTCACGCGCGGCGACGAGCCAGGGCATCTCGCCGCCGGTTCGGGCAGTCCAGAGATTTTTCGTGAAACGCTCCGCAGCGCGGGAAATGAGCGTGTTCGTGACGCTCAGTATCGGCTGCGTCGAGCGGTAGTTCTGCTCGAGCGTGACAGTTGTCGCGCCCGCGAACTGCTTCGGAAAATCGAGGATGTTTCTGAAGTTGGCGCCGCGAAAAGAGTAGATGCTCTGGGCGTCGTCACCGACCACGGTGATGTTGCTGTGCGTCGCGCACATCCCGCGAAGGATCCGCGCCTGGAGGATGTTCGTGTCCTGATATTCGTCCACCAGGATGTGATCGTACATCCCGCCGATCTTCTGGCGGAGATCGGGAGACGCCTCGAGCATGAGCGCCCAGAAGAGAAGGAGATCGTCGTAATCGACCAGATTCCGCTCCTGCTTTCGTCTAGTGTAGTCTGCGTAGATCTTGGCGAAATCCTCGAGGTAGTCCACGAACTGCGCGTACTCGTCGCGGACGATGTCGTCGACGGCAACCCCCGTGTTGATGTGCCTCGAGTAGACGTACTGTAAGGTTTCCTTCCTGGGAAAACGCTTCGACTTGCTGGCGTAACCCAGCTGCGCGCGGGCGAGCTGCATGAGATCGGCGGAATCGCCCTGATCCATGATCGTGAAATCCTTGGCCAGTCCCGCGGCCGGCCCATAGCGCCGGAGCAGGCGATGCGCGGTGGCGTGAAACGTCCCTCCGTGCACCCGCTTGCTGTTGCTCCCGACCAGACGCTCGGCGCGCGAGAGCATCTCCTGCGACGCGCGTCTGGTGAACGTCAGCAGGAGAATCCGCTCCGCCTTGACTCCTCGCTCGATCAAATGCGCTACGCGATAGACGAGGGTGCGCGTCTTACCCGTTCCCGCACCGGCGATGATGAGAAGCGGCCCATCCCCATGCGTGGCCGCCGCGGCCTGCTCGGGGTTCAGCTCGGCGGCGAAATCGCGGGGTGTTGATTCGATGATGAGGCGATCGCGCTCCGGATAGACCTTCGTCTCCGTCACGCAGCGGTCTCCAACAGGGCGGCGCGCGAGGTTACGACGGCCGTGAGATCGAAGGCTGCCGCGAACTTCGCGGACACTCGCTCTCGGACGTCCTGTGCCGACACATCTTCGATTCCCAGCTCGCGAGCGATCGAGGTCATCACGACGCCGTTGATTCCGCAGGGAACGATCAGGTCGAAGTACGAAAGATCTGTTGTGACATTGAGCGCGAAACCGTGCCACGTCACCCAGTCGCGTGCGTGCACGCCAATCGACGCGATCTTTTTGCCCGTTGTCCATACGCCGGTAAAGGTCGGGTTGCGCTCAGCCGGGATGTCGTAGTCGGCGAGCGTGTTGATCAGCGCATCCTCGATCTTGCGGAGGTACCAGTGCAGATCCTGCCGGTGCCGCTTGAGATCGATGATCGGGTAGCCCACGAGCTGGCCCGGTCCATGGAAAGTCACGTCGCCGCCGCGGTCTACCTCGAAGAGCTCTACGCCCTTGTTCCGGAGAAACTCAGGTGATGCGACGAGATTCTTCTCCTTCGAGGCCCGGCCGAGCGTTACGACCGGGGGGTGCTCGACGAGGAGGAGCACATCCTGAGGCAGCGCGCCGGAGATCCTGTCGCGCGCGATGTGCCGCTGTAGCTCGAGCGCTTCGTGGTAGGCCATTCGGCCGAGTGGAACCGTCCACAGCTCGCGCTCAGCCACGACGCATCGCCTGCTTACGCGTGGATCATCTTTCCGAGCGAGTCGAGGGCCGCCTCGGCAATCGCTTCGGAGAGTGTGGGATGCGCGTGGATTGCCAGATCGACTTCTTCCACGGTGAATTCGTTCTCGCGCGCGACCGCCAGCTCGTGAATCAGCTCCGTCGCGTGCGCGCCGATGATGTGTGCGCCCAGGATCTCGCCGTACTTGGCGTCGCGGATGATCTTGACGAAGCCTTCGAGCTCGCCGGAAGTGCGGGCACGGCCGTTGTTGGAAAAGAGGAACTTGCCGACCTTGTAGTCGATCTTCTTTTCCTTGACCTGGGCTTCTGTCATCCCGATCGACGCGACTTCGGGGTGGCAGTACGTGGCGTTCGGAATGTTGCCGTAATTCACCGGGTGCACCGACTTCTGCGCGGCGAGGAATTCCGCGAAGACGACTCCTTCGCGCTGGCCCTTGTGCGCCAGCATCGGAGGGCCGGCGACGTCTCCGATCGCGTAGATGCCTTTGGCCGATGTCTCCATCCGCTCGTTGATCTTGATGAAGCCCCGGTCGGTGAGCTGAACCCCGGCCTCCTTGAGCCCGATGTCTTCGACATTCGGAGCGCGCCCGGCGGCAACGAGAACCTTCTCGACTTCCAGA
>JBBQFZ010000095.1:0-9980 GCA_038322455.1 Gemmatimonadales bacterium
AACGACCCCTGAAGGCTCAGGCGCAACCACATATCCCAATCGTCTGCTAAGACTGCCTCCGGATCGAAGAAACCAGCGATTCTGATTGCCTCAGTGCGAACCAGCATGGCGCCGGTGAAAACGCAACACCCGTACGCCAGGCACTCGAATGTGGTTGGCTCCGACTCGGTCACGGTCCGAAGACGGCCTTTATGCACCGCGCGCCGTCGCACAGGGGCGTAGAACGAACCGTCAACTGCTATTTGCTTGCCGTTCTTGTCGATGTAAGTGCGGAATCCGTGTACGCCAACCACGGTTTTGTCCGTTCCAATCGCCGACACCATCTTCGCGAGCGTTTCTGGGTACCAGACATCGTCGTGGTCCAGGAATGCAGTGAATTCACTGGCGGGATTCGCCTCGGCGAGAGCACGATTGCGCGCCCCCGCAATTCCCGAGTTCTCCTGGTGAATGACCCGTATCCGACTCGGGTCATTCATGGCGAATTGGTCGGCAACCCTCCCGGTGGAATCAGTGGAGCCATCATCTACAATCACGAGTTCCCAGTGGGTATAGCTTTGGGAAACAACACTCTCAATGGCGGCAGCAATGTAATGACCGCTATTGAAGGCTGGCATGACGATGACAACCAAAGGGGTGGGATTCATCTGTCGCCGCTCACACTCGCTATCCGAGCACTGTGCTGAAATACCTTCCAAGACGCTTGCGCCCAACTGAAACCCCAGTTCTCCAAGTAGATTAATCGTGAACCTTGCGATTAACAGACGGTCCTCGCCAGACGCTTTAAAAAAAGAAAGCGGCCATAATCCCGCTAAGAATTGCCGGGTGGCTCATAGCCCCGAAGAAGTCGCCAGAATGATACCGTCGCCGGCCTCCGGAGACAACCGGACAGGTTGGCATGTCGATTTCAGCCGTCGTGACTACCCATTTGCACAAATGCTCAGAAGCAGGACGGCTCCAAGATGGTCAGCGAGATGTCGAAAGGTGAACCGCGCCATCCTTTTGCCACCTTACGCTGGTCAGCATTTGCCTCCCTTGAAGACCAACTGCGTGGCGACAACCCGCGGGGTCAAGACTTCGCAAAGGCTCTTTCCAGGGCGAATCATCCGGGACCTATATTAATTGGCAGACGGGTGAGGTTTTCGCACATCTTCACAAGCACTCTACGGCGGTAGTGACCTGACGAAGGGCACGCCTTCCGGTTCACCAAAACACCGTCCATGCCGCGGCGCTTTCTCGTTTTTAAACTTCTCCAGCTCTCCTACGCGATGCATTTCGCCCCACTTCTGGCTCTGCTTCTTGCACGATCACCCGATAAACTAGCGACGCGCCAAGTCGGCGAACGCATTAGCGCCGCCCCCTCGAGTTTTTTTGTCACGGTGGATGGCAGCAACATCGGCAACGGAAGCGCAGCGGCCCCGTGGTCTCTCTCGACAGCTCTCATCCAACCCGGCATAGTGAGGCCGGGGGACACGATATGGCTACACGGCGGGACGTATCACGGAAGCTTTACTAGCCGGCTCAGCGGCACCCCCGGACTCCCGATTGTCCTGCGCCAGTACCCGGGTGAACGCGCGGTGATCGATGGAGCGCTCAGAATCTTGGGCCACCATGCCCTTTACTGGGGCTTTGAGATTATGTATTCCGCACGTGATCGCGTGACGGCCCTGTCGGGATCCAGCCCTGCAGACGTTCCCGGCCTGGGCATGACCCTATTCGTCAGTGGCGCCTTCAACAAGCTGATCAACCTCGTGGTGCATGACCTCAGCGACGGATTGTTTGCCGGCTCACCGGCGGAAGGTCTCGAGGTCTACGGCTGCATTTTCTATAACAACGGGTGGGCCGGCCCTGACCGCGGGCACGGGCACAACGTGTATCTCCAGAATGAGAAGGCCGCAAAGGTAGTCGCCGACAACGTCCTTTTCGACTCCTTCTCCTCCGGATTGCAGATTTATGGTACATCCGCCGCATATCTCCGGAATTTTGACATAGAAGGCAATACGATCTTCGGCAGCGGCGATCCGGTTGCGTCGCGATTTGGTGCCGCGTTCGACATAGAACATTGGGGAGGCGCCCCGGGGGGTCTTGGCCATGCGATCTACAGACACAACAGCATCTATTCACGTGACGCGCGCAATTTGAGCGTTCGCTTAAATGCCCCGGGTGAGCCTGCCGGTGAAGACATAGAGTTCTCGGACAACATCGTGCACGGCCAAACGCACTTCAATGAGATGAGGCGATACATCGTCACTGGAAACAAATTCACGAGCGGAGCGCACCCGCTGTTGGGGCAGAGCGTGCTGATTGCCCTCAGAATGCCCCCCGGCGTCCGGTACTCATCGTACACCTGGGACAACAATCAGTACGCGGTCCCAGCCTTAAGTACTCAGGACCCCTTTCACATAGTCGATAAGTCGAACAACGGCTACGCGTTTTCTAGCTGGCAGGCAACGACGGGATACGACCGGAATTCACGCTTCGTGTAGGGTCAGTTCAGCGGATCTGATGTTGTGATTCGGGTGAATCGATACGAGCCTGGGCGGGCGTTTATCACGTGCTGGAACTGGAGTGGAGCGAAGGGATTGAATGTTGATCTCTCACCCGTGCTCAAGACAGGAGACCGCTTCGAGATCCGGCATGTCTTCGGACTCTTCGGCGCACCGCTGGTCAGTGGGGTTTACACAGGCCGCCCCATTCGGATTCCTCAACCGGTAATGTCGCCTCCCGCACCGTTGGGATTTAACCAGCCCGCTCCCATGCCCGATAACCGGTTCAACGTTTTTCTCCTGCAGAAGCGTTAATCCCGAGCGTCGATTGCACATTCGTCATGGGCAGAGAGGCATCAATGCTTCCTTCAGGGTCGTATGAGGTCATTGTTGAAAGGCCGAATTTTTTTTTTGGCAGTGTACGCGCACAGCCCCCGCCGAAGACGCATACGCCGTGTACGGCTACGGTGACGGTACACCCAGGTCGTAGCGCGCTCGCGGCGATGGGCGGCGCACCACGTGTCCGACCGTGCCTAATATGACCCGCAGATCATTCAGGACGCCGGCGCTCGTAGCGTATTCGAGATTGATGCGGATTTTCTCCGGCATGATACTGTCCACGTAGAGACGCTCCGGGTCCGTCGCGGCCGCAAGGCGGGCTCCCTCATCGGCGAACGCGATTGACGCCCTGTCGGTGATACCGGGCACCAGCTCCAATACCTTCCGCTGATCGGGCGTGTACATCGCGACGTATCTGGGTACCTCGGGGCGCGGCCCGACGAGCGACATCTCACCAAAGACGACATTGAAGAGCTGAGGCAGCTCGTCGAGTTTTCGTGCTCTCAGGCGCGCGCCTATTTTGGTAACTCGTTGATCATCCGAAGAAGTGAGATGGGGCCCCCGACTCTCCGCGTCAGGCACCATCGTGCGGAACTTCCAGATGGTAAAGGGCGTCCCGCCGAACCCTGCCCTCTTTTGGGAAAAAAATACGGGTCCGCCATCCTCCGCTTTTATCAACGCCGCAATCACCAGGAACAGTGGCCAAAGCAGCAACAAGCCACACACGCTCAGGAAAAGATCGACACTCCGTTTGGCGGGATTCACCGCTGATAGACGCGAACCACTTCCGTCACGGCGTCAATCACGTCCAGAACGTCCTCGTCGGTGAGGCCCGGGTTCAGCGGCAAGCTCAGCATCCGGCAGAAGTTCTCCTGCGCCACCGGGAATTGGTCGGGGGTCAGATGGTATTTGTCCCGATAGAAGGGGTGCAGGTAGATCGGAATGAAGTGCACCGAAGTTCCAATGTTGCGCCGGGTGAGCTCGTCGACGAACTCGTCGCGACCGATCCTGAGCTGGTGTGGATTCAGCCGCAAGACGTAGAGGTGCCACGCGTGTTCGACGTCGCTTCTCTCGACGGGAAGTTGCAACGCGTCGATTTTCGAGAAAGCGGCTGAGTAGGCGTCGACGATTTCCCGGCGGCGTTTTTGGAATTGATCGAGTTTTTTCAATTGGCTCAAGCCCAGCGCGGCCGCTATGTCGGTCATGTTGTACTTGAAGCCGGGAGTAACGACCTCGTACCGCCAGTTCCCGCCTTTCGCGTAGCGCCTCCATGCATCGCTGCTCATCCCGTGAAGGCTGACGATGCGTGCCCTGGCGATGAAGTCGCTCTCGCCCGTGAGCATCCCCCCTTCACCGGTGGTGATATTCTTTGTCGCATAGAAGCTGAAGGCGACCGGATTCGGGCCGGCGCCTATGTTCACGCCCTTGTACTTGGCTCCGACTGCGTGCGCCGCATCCTCGATGAGGACGAGATTGTGCCTCCGCGCGATCTCCCACAGATGGTCGAGCTCGGCCGGGTGCCCGGCATAGTGCACCGCGAGAATGGCGCGCGTCCTCGATGTTATGGCGCGCTCGACCAACGTTGGAGAGATGTTGAGTGTGTCGGGCTCTACATCGACCAGAACCGGGGTAGCATTCACGTGCTCGATGACGTTGGCCGATGCGGCGAAGGTCATGGGCGTTGTGATGACCTCATGGCCGATTCCGATTCCCGCGGTGACCAGAGCCGTGTGCAGTCCCGCGGTGCACGAATTCAGCGGCAAGGCGTCTATAGCGCCCAGGTATTCCACGAACTCGCTCGCGAACTGTGCGGTCTTCGGTCCGGTGGTGATCCACTCGGAACGAAGTGTATCAACTACCGCTTCGATCTCTTCCGGCCCTATGAGTGGCGCTGAGAACGACAGAAAATTCGCTCGGCGTCGCGCCGGAGCGGACGCGATGTCCTTCTCGAGTCGAAGGCCGAAGTTATGTGATTTTGCTGGACTGGGTTCACCTGCCACGACTGGATCCCTCTCACTCGGTTAACGTCCGCGACGCACATTCCCAACGCACTATCCGTGCTAACCGAGCCCGCGTTCAAGACGTTACCCGGGAAGGGCTTAGACAGTTATGGACCGCGTTGTTTTCCAGCTGTCGCTCGTGAACAAGACGCGTCGGCCTCTTGCTGGGCAACGCCGGGGAATCGCCGTGGTTGCCATCCCATTTCGGCGGCTGGTCCTACCTGGAAATCGGGATCCCTGCTGCCTTGTCAGACGAGCTTCGCGCAGGAGCATTGCCAAGGAGCCGCAGCGCCCCCCTCAGGGAGCCCAGGGCGTAGCTGAAGTGGATTACGGGAAAGGTGAGCGCGGTAAGAACAGCGACGCGAACGCCCTGGCCGCGCACCGCTCTGAAGCCGCTCGCAATTGCCCCGATCAGATATGCCGCTGCAAGCGCAACAACCGCGAAACCCCAGGTTGGCTTCCAGAGTGTCAAAAAAAGACTAACGACAAGGATGATTGCAAAGGCCGCGGGCACAGCCTGGCGCAAGGTCCCCACACCCCCTGCCTTCTTCGCCGCGAGAGGCTTGAAGTACCCGTACTGGTAGTACATGCGCGCGAGCTTCCCAATGGAGTCGCGCGCGAAATAATCGATCGTGGCGTCCGGAACGAGCAGAATGCGCCCGCCGCTTCGAAGCAGCCTCTGGTTGAACTCGTCGTCCTGGTTTCTCACCAGTTCCTCGTCGAAGAGCCCGATCCGCTCGAAAACGGCTCGGCGGTAGCACCCGAACGGGACCGTGTCGACCCATCTGGGCTCGGTAATCCCAAGGCGATAGTGGGCATTGCCAACGCCGAATGGATGCGCGAGCGCGGCCGCTATGGCGCGAGCTACGCGTGTATCGGCGCCCGGCAGTGTGTTCCAGACTCCGCCGACGTTGTCCGCCTCCGTCCGCCCGAGCCATCCGACGAGCACGCTGATGTAATTCGCGGGATAGTGACAGTGTGCGTCCATCCTGATGACGACATCGCCGCGCGAGCGCTTGATTCCCACGTTGAGGGCGGCAGGTGCCGTTCGGGCGGGATTGTCGAGCCATTCCACGGTCGGCCATTGGTCGGCGTACTGCTTCAGCAGCTCGCGCGTACCGTCGTCGCTCATCCCATCAACCACCAGCACCTCGACGCGATCAGGCGCGTAGTCATTCAGTCGAATCGAATCCAGACACGCGATGATGTATCGTCGCTCATTCCGGCAGGGAACTATTACTGACACGAATGGCGTCGGGCCGTTCATCGCTTAAACGAGTAAGGGGCGCGCGCAAAAAAGCATCGTCACAATCGAAGGAATCACCGCGATTGCGCCCGGCGACGCTCTTCAGGCGAGAGATTGGAGACAACTGCCCGGAATTTCCCATTGTTGGTACGGGGAATTGAATCAACCTCTTCGAGGATCACTCTCACCGCGCCCATCCGGTCGCGTACGCGATCGATGAGCGACTGCGCATCAACCGCGGAGAAACTTTCGTCGCTGACGTAGCGAATGCGAATCAAATCCAGCTCGTCCTGAACGATCTGCGCCTCCTTGATCGGGAGACTCGACTTGAAGACGGGATCGAGCCGCCCGACTGCGCGGCCGTCGGGCGTATAGAGCACGTCGTCGATTCGCCCGTCGATCGCGGAAAGGAGCGGAAGGAGCCGGCCACAGCGACACGATGCATCCGGGAGTGCCAATGAGCCACGATCTCCCACGCGATAGCGAATCAGCGGCATGTCGAGATTGAGGAGACCGGTGCAAACCAGTTCTCCCATTTCACCGATCGCAGAGGATTCGTTGCCGTTCACGGTCTCGATCTCACCGACCTCGGGCCACAGGTGCATGCGCCCTTCCCTGCATTCGCTCGCGTTGGCAACGATCTCGGCCATTCCGTACGTCTCGCGCACCGGACACCCGAACGCCGCTTCGATCTCACACCGCTGCTGGTCGAGGACGCCCTCGGCGTTCGCCAAAACGAAATCCAGCGCCGGGGGACGGAGGTTCTGAGACAGAACCTCGCGCGCAAGGGCATGTACCGCGGACGGATAGCCGACGATGTAACGGACACCGTACTTGCGGAGCGCTTCTACGTACCCGCCGGCATGACGAGGAGCGAGATGGTACGCGGAAAGATAGAGTTGATGAAGCGACGCGTTCCACACCCAGAACGGCGGCTCATTCTGGCGCACCGACACCACGAGCTGCCCACCGATCATCGCCCAGCGATCCCGCCTCGAGACGCCGTTCCAATGGCGGCATCTCGCCTCGAAGAGCGCGTACCAGGCCTGCACTGTACCGCGACTGAGCCATAGATCGAGTGACTTTCCGCTCGTTCCGCTTGTATGGTCATGAAACATGCGCGACCGCGACCGATCGTCGGCCACGAAGGCGGCTGCGTGTGTACGTAACGTTTCTTTTTCCAGAATCGGCCAGTTGGCGAGCAGATCCACAGCCGCCCGGTCACCACGTCGGCGGCGCTCGTTCCAGTGCTGTCGATAGTAGGGAACATCCAGAGCGGCACGGTGCAGAAGGAGGGCAAGTCGCTCCTCGCGCCACGTTTTCCACTCACCCTGCGTCCATTGCTCTCGCGCGAGCGCCTCCTCGCACAGCTGCTCGGTTCGAGGACCGTAACGCCAGGCACGGAGGTATCCACCGCGCGCCGTGGCGATTACCGAGCGCAGCGCAGGCGGAAGGTTATGGTACCGCTTAAGAAGAGATTCGCGCATTTCGGGAAGGGTCGTGTCGCGCGACTTCCTGAAACAAGGCTTCCCATAGCGGCAGCGCGGCGTCCCATCCCGAAGCCTGTGCCCTGGATCGCGCGCCGCACGAAAGGCGGCCGGCCAATCCTGGCTCGTCGAGCGCCCGACGTACTGCGTTCGTCATTGCGTCGGCGTCTCCCGCGGGGACGAGCAGGCCCTCGCGCTCGCTCTCGATCAGATAGGGAATCCCTCCGACGGACGTGCTTACCACTATCAGGCCCGTTGCCATCGCCTCGAGCAGGCTCACCGGAGCGTTATCAATCGTGGTCGTATTCAAAAAGATGTCACTGGCGGCAAGCAATGCGGGCACTTTTGATTTTGGAACACCGCCGGTGAAATCAATGCGGTGCAGCACACCCAGACGGGTTGCTTCCGCCCGGACGTCGGCAAGACTTCCGTCCTTGTCAGCGCCAATCATGGTGAGATGCGCGTCACTGTCATGATCCGCAATCTTCGCCAGCACTCTTACGGCGAGGGTTGGATCGTAGATCCTGTGGAACGCCCGCAGCCAGACGAGCTTTGGGCGAGGAGTGCCGCGCTCGGAAAAGGAATAGGCGTCCAGCGCGATTGGGTTCGGAATTATACGTACGTCGTTTCTCATGGCCCGCGTAGCGTCCGCGAGGTACGCGGATGGCGCCGTAACCGCCGCCGCGCCCGCGAGTAAACGAGCCACGCGGCGAGGGAGTCTCCGCGCGAACGCCGGCAAGTTGCCTCCGCGCAGAGTCAGCACGAACGGTTTCCCGCTTGCGCGTATGAGCCGGACCGCCCATTCCGCCCACCGGAAAGCCGAGCCGCTATACACATCGACGTGCGCGACGTCGTACCGATTACGCGATGTCCAGGTGGTGACCAGCATGTCCGTGACGCGAAGAAACCGAGAGCGAAGCCGCGATGTCACGCGGAGATCGAATCCGCGCAGCTGAAGTCGCTCCGCCAACCCTTCCGCGACTGAGCGACTGCCCGCGCTGTGCGGAAGATGGGCGCCAATCAACAGGACTCTGACTGGCGAATCCGCGAAATTGCTCGCGGCGCCTGCTTGTTCACGAGGTGGGCGGTTCGTCATGCGCTCGCTGGCATCCATGCATTGTTCAGTCGGAGGCCATCGAGTATTCGTGGGAGCAATCGGAGAATCATCCACTAATATATTAGTACCGTTCCCCGTTTCCCTATAGCGCACCCAGTGAGCATGATCTCTCGCGTGCTGAAGTTCTATGCGGGTCATCAGGCCGGGCCCGCGCCGGCATCCGGACAGCTGAACCCGTTGCTCCGCCCGCGGCTGGAGCTCTCGCCGGATGCGAATCGCGGTGCGCGCTTGCCCGAGCGCGTATCGAGTATCGAAGACGCCGATTTCGTCACCACGCCAAAGGTTTGGAGCGCGTATGCCGTATCGCACAATCTGGCAGAGCCTCTAGCGCTCGCGGATGAAGCGCGTCGCGCGAAGAAGCCCTTTCTCATCTGGCACACCGGTGACCTGAATCCCATCGTGCCGTCTTCGGATTGGCTCGTCCTGGTGAACGCAATCGACCGGTCGCGGAGGAGGCCAACCTGGTTTGTGGCGCCCCGCTTCATCGAGGATCCGCTGCGCAATTACGGCGAGGGTAGTCGAGTTCCGGCTGGGAAAAGCAGCGCTCCCCGCGTTGGATTCTGCGGATACGCCTCTTCGGGCCCGCTCAAGCTTGCTTACAGCCTGCTCCAGAATCTTAACTTCCGCGCGATGTACCATGCCGGCCGGACGACGTACGAGCCTCCGCGTCTCATCCCCGCGACGCTGTTGCGCGCGAAGGTGCTGAGAGCGCTGGAGCTGGATGCAGGCGTTGAAACCGACTTCATCATCCGAACACGGTACAAGACGGGGTCTGCCGAGGATTTTTACAAAAATATTCTCGAGACCGATTATACGGTCTGCGTGCGCGGATACGGCAACTGGTCGGTTCGGCTCTACGAGACGCTGGCCTGCGGGCGGATTCCGGTGTTCATCGACACCGATTGCGGCCTTCCTTTCAACAACAGCATAGAGTGGCGCCACTACTGTGTCTGGGTTCCGGAAGCGGACGCCTCACGCGTGGGCGAGTATGTTCGCGAATTCCACCACAGCATTTCGTCCGCCGATTTCCGGGCGCGTCAGCGCGAGTGTCGGACTCTTTGGGAGACCCGGCTCTCTCTGCACGGTTTCTTGTCGCACTTAGACGAAAATGTCACGGAATTGTCGTCGAATGCGCGTGAACCGCGTCAACTCCCTGACTAGAAAATCCCCTATACGCTCAAAGGAAAAGACCGGCGTTACCCATCACGATTCGCCCAGTCTCTGATGCACTACCTGTGTAGTCGGTAGAAAATCGCCTGGCCCTTCTTGAAGGCCCACGATAAACGGCAAACCCGTCGAAAGGCGGGG
>JBBQFZ010000096.1:0-9784 GCA_038322455.1 Gemmatimonadales bacterium
CTGCTTCAGAGATATGAATTTGCAAGCTCATGGCAGCCGTCCAGCTTTATGGCCTCCCAACTGGATAGCCGTCCAGACTTCATGCATGCGGTTGAAATGACCCGGGTGGGTTTCGAACCCACGACCTACGGATTAAAAGTCCGTTGCTCTACCAACTGAGCTACCGGGTCGGAAAGCACTTCAAGATACACACGATGTTTTGGGGGACCAGTCTGTGGCCCGCGACGGCTGCCGCAATATCACAAATCCGCGTTAGCCGCCCTGGCAAAGGCGCGCCAACGTACAATGGCTCGCCCGCGTCTCCTCCGCCAGCCGGGGGTCGTCAGACATACAGACCCCGACTGGGGGCGCGAACATGCCATTTTCGTTCTCCAAAGTAAACGCGGTCATTCGCGCTGTTCGCCTGTCACATCAGCGTGAGATCGCCGCCGCACGCGTGGCTGCCCTCGAGGAGAGCAACCACGTCCTGCAAGCCCAGACGCGCCAGCTGGAACACCAAACCAGCGAGGCGCGCGAGCTCGCTCACGAGCTCGCGCTCACCAACGAGGAACTCCGCGCCGCCATCAGTGAAGCGCGAGAGGCGTGGGAGATAGCCGACGGCGCCAATCGAACAAAGGCGGAATTCATGGCGGTGATGAGCCACGAGCTTCGCACTCCGCTCAACTCCATCGGCGGCTACGTCGATCTGCTGGAGATGGAGTTGCGGGGGCCACTCAATGACGCCCAGCGATCCGATCTCCACCGCATCAAGCGGAGCCAGCAGCATCTGCTCGGTATCATCACCGACATCCTGAGCTTCACCCGCCTCGAGGCGACCCAGGTCAAATATGAAATCCTGGATGTGCCCGTCAGAGCGCTCCTTGGTGATCTCGAGGCCGTGGTCACCCCCCTCGCACACGCGAAATCGATCGAATACACGTGCGACACGCCGAGCGGAAACACATTTGCGCGGACAGATCCCGACAAGCTTCGGCAGATCATGATCAACCTGCTCTCCAACGCCGTAAAGTTCACCGAGACCGGGGGAAGCATCAAAGTGTCCTGCAGCGTCGATGACAAAGCGGTCTCGATCACCGTAGAGGACACGGGCTGCGGAATTCCTCCTGACAAGTTCGGCGCGGTGTTCGAGCCATTCGTGCAGCTGGAGGGAGGGCTCACACGCACTAGTGAAGGTACCGGCCTCGGGCTCGCGATCAGCCGAGGCCTGGCAAGGGCGATGGGAGCTGACATCACACTCAGGAGCGAGGTCGGCAAGGGCTCCGCGTTCACATTGATCCTGCCACTCGGCCGGGGACGAGGCACGCCGGCGGGGGGCGTCCAGGCGTTTTCAATGGCCTGAGGCGAGTGTCTGACTCAGTACTCGCTCGTCCAATAGAGTAGCTTCCGATACCTCGTCTTGGCCGTTAGACCTCGTCCCCGTCATTGCCCAACCCTCAAGCGTTAACAAGCCCGAGCAGGCTCGCGGCTCTTCAAAGGACTGGGCTTCTTGAAGCCTCCAAGGAAGAGCGTTTCGACGCCCTCTGCCGTCTGGCCGCGCAGATACTCGGTGTCCCCACGGTAGTCGTCTCGCTCGTCGACGGCGAGCGCCAATTCTTCAAGGGCGTGTTCTCCGCAGGCGGGAGCGTGAGTCACGGGTGGCAGCCGCTTAACGTGACGTTCTGCCAGGACGTCGTTGCTTACGGTGAAGCAATCATCGTTGCTGATACGGTCAAGGAACCGCTCACAGTTGGTCGCGATATCAAGGCCCGCGCGTATGCGGGTGTTCCGCTCAACAACGATGAGGGACAGGTGCTCGGCACCCTGTGCGCAATGGACTATCAGCCGCGACCCTGGACCGAGCGCGACATTGCCATTCTCACCGCTCTCCGGTCCGCGGCAATGTCCGAGATCCAGCGTCGCGTAGCCGAACGCGCCGCCCACGATATTCAGCTGCGTCTGATTGCGGAGCGGACTCTTGCCAATGCGGTCCAGCAGCAGATGCCTGTCGGCGTCGTCGTCGCTGAAGTTCCGTCGGGCCGCCTCGTCTCGGTCAACGCGCAGATGACGGAGATCTTCCGCACATCATTCAGGCCGGCGCCCGATCTCGAGAGCTATCGCGAGTGGGTCGGATTTCACGACAACGGCACTCCATACTCCGCATTGCAGTGGCCGCTGGCCAGAACGGTGATGACCAAAGAATCTGTGCGCGCCGAGGAGATCCGTATACAACGGGGCGACGGCAGCGACGGCTACATCAGGATGAGCTCAGCTCCGGTCGTGAACGAGAAAGGGGAGGTAGTCGCGGCAGTAGGGATCGTGGTCGATGTCACGGAACAGCGGAAGGCCGAGCGCGCCGTGAGGGGAACGGACGAGAGATTCAAGTTCGTCGCAAAGGCTACGACCGATGTGATCTGGGACTGGGACATCCGGACGAATTCGCTGGTCTGGAACGATTCGGTGGAAACCGTTTTCGGACACAAGCAGAATCAGATTTATCCCGAGATAGAATGGTGGCACGACCATCTGCACCCAGAAGACCGGGAAAGGGTGATTGCCGGCCTGCGGGCGGTCCTCGACGGCGATGGCAACAGCTGGACCGAGCAGTACAAGTATCAGAGAGCGGACGGCACTTATGCCAACGTTTCGGACAGGGGTTACATCGCGCGCGATGCGTCCGGCGCAGCAACCAGAACGATTGGCGCGATGACGGATATCACGGAGCGGACACGCTCCGAGGCAGCGATAAGGTTCCAGGCCCAGCTGCTGAACGCGGTGCAGCAGGCAGTGGTCGCCACTGATCCCGATGGTGTCGTGATCTTCTGGAACAAGTTTGCGGAAAATCTCTATGGCTGGACGGCAGAAGAGGCCGTTGGGAAGTTGATTCAGGAGTTGACACCGTCGCCATTCCTGCGCGATCACGGAGCCCAGATCGTCGAGCGCGGCGCGGCCGGTGAAAGCTGGACTGGCGAATTTCTGGTCGAGGGAAAATCCGGCATACCCTTCCCCGCACTTCTGACTACCGCCCCGGTGCGCGACGGAAAGGGACGCGTACTGGGCTTCGTTCGGGTTACGATCGACCTCACCGAGCGGCGAAATCTCGAGGAGCAGTTCCGACAATCGCAGAAGATGGATGCGGTCGGACGACTCGCGGGCGGAATTGCGCACGATTTCAACAATCTGCTCACCGTCATACGCCTGAACACCGAGATCATCATGGAGGGATTCGATCCAACGGATCCCCGCAGCGATGACGTGAAGCAAATCAGCAGCGCGGCAGAGAGAGCATCCTCATTGACGCGTCAGCTGCTCGCGTTCAGCCGGAAGCAAATTCTGCAACCCCGCGTTCTCGACATGAACAGCGTGGTCGAGTCGGTCGAGCCGATGGTGCGCCGCCTCATCGGCGAGGACATCATTATCACTACGCAATGCGAGGCGCGGGGCTACGTCGTCGCGGACCCTGGTCAGCTCGAGCAGGTGCTGGTGAATCTCGTGGTGAACGCGCGCGATGCGATGGAGCAGGGCGGACGAATCAGCATCGAGACGAAGAACGTGCAGCTGGACGAGCACTACACCAGCGAGCACGCCCCCGTCGTGGCGGGCCACTACGTGATGCTGGCAGTCGGTGACAACGGCGTCGGAATGAATGGCGACACCAAGGAGCACGCGTTCGATCCATTCTTCACGACCAAGGATGCGGGGAAAGGCACCGGTCTCGGTCTCGCTACCGTATACGGGATCGTCAAGCAGTCGGGCGGTTACATCTGGATCTACAGTGAGCCGGGCCTGGGCACGACGCTCAAGCTCTACTTCCCCGAGGTGAGCGCGGCGGCGGCATTCGGCAACGTAGGCGACCATCCCGCGACTTCCAACGTCGTCAAGCGCGGGTCGGAAACGATCCTGCTCGTTGAGGACGAGGACGCCGTCCGGGGCCTGACGTGTCGCATTCTCGAGCGGCAGGGCTATCGGGTGATTTCGGCGGAGCACGGCCGCGCTGCGATGGAGATCGCGGCCAAGGAGGACGGGCACATCGATCTCGTTCTAACCGATGTGGTGATGCCGGGCATGAACGGCCGGGGACTCGTCGAACGTCTGTCGGGAATCAGGCCGACGATCAAGTCGCTGTACATGTCGGGCTACACCGACGACGACATCATTCGTCGCGGATTCATCGAGCCGTCGAAGAGCTTTCTACAGAAACCATTTACATCCGAAGCGCTGTTGCAAACGGTCAGGAAAGTTCTCGACGAGCGCTAACCGCCGAGCGATTACCTGGCTCTTTTCAAAGTGGGTTTCGTTCCCCCGTTTATAATAGAAGCATGAATTCCAGGGGATTGGTTGCTGCCCTCGGCGCGGGACTCATCGTTCTCGCCCCGCTTTCCCTGCGCGCGCAGGATACCGCCGCTACGCAGCTGCCTCCGGTGCTCGTCGAGGTCGGCCGCGGCAGTCACGGCTCGCCGCTCGAACTTCCATTTGCTGTGAGCGTTCAGAGGCCGGACTCGGCCCGGCCTGGCCAGCGCCACCTTTCGATTGACGAGACGCTGTGGCTCGTTCCTGGTCTCACCGTCTCGAACCGGAACAATCCATCACAGGATGCGCGGATCTCCATTCGAGGATTCGGCGCGCGTTCGGCGTTCGGAGTGCGCGGAATCCGCGTGCTGCGAGACGGTCTCCCGCTCACTCTGCCCGATGGCCAGACTCCCGTGGATTATCTCGACCTCGAGTCGGTGGGTAGTGTCGAGGTGATGCGTGGGAGCGCGTCCTCGCTCTACGGAAATGCCGGCGGCGGCGTGGTCGACATTCGTAGCAGCGATCCCATGGATGTTCCTGTTTCCGCCGAAGCGCGGTTGTGGACCGGGGCGTTCGGCACGAGGAGACTCGTGGGCAAAACCGGCGGCGTGGTGGGAGACTTCGGCTATCAGGGAAATGTCGCGCGCACCGAGAGCGATGGCTATCGCGACCATTCGCGGCAGCGCACCACGAGCGGCTTCAGCAGGCTGACCTTCGGGAACGCAGGAAGCTCTTATGCCCTCGACTGGATGGGAGTGAATACGCCTCTCGCGGAGAATCCCGGAGCTCTGACGCGCGCGCAATTCGAATCCGATCCCACGCTTGCGGATCCGCTCTCCGTTCGGAAAGCGGCGCGCAAGGAAGTAACGCAGTCGCAGCTCGGGTTCACGGCACGGCGCAGCGGCACGCGCGGCGAAGTGGAAGCGTCGGCGTACGCCGGCACGCGCTCACTCAAAAACCCGTTGACGTTCGCCATCGTCGATGTCGGGCGCACGATTTCCGGTGGTAGTCTTCGCGCGACGATACCGGTGTCGTTTCTTGCACTCGAGCACCGCTTCACCGCCGGCGCTGAGGCGCAATTTCAGAATGATCTGCGACTCAACCACGTGAATTGCAACGACATTCCACGCCTGATCGCTCCGACGCCGACGTGTCCTGATCCGGCTGCCGAACGTGGTAACGCGACGCTCGATCAGCGCGAGATCATATCGTCGTTGGGATCCTACCTTCGCGACGAGGTGCAGCTCGGCGATCGCTACACCTTGAGCGGATCGGCGCGCGCCGATGCGGTGCGCTTCGAGGTCAGGGACAGGTTGATCAATGCGACGAACCCGGACGACTCCGGACACCGTCTCCTCAGCGCGGTGAGTCCGATGGTCGGTTTCCTCGCGCGGCTATCGCCGCACCAAAGCGCATATGCAAACATCTCGTCGGCGTTCGAGACGCCGACGGCCACCGAGCTCGGGAACCAGCCAAGCGGCGCCGCAGGCATCAATCGGGATCTCCGCCCGCAGAGATCGATAACCTATGAAGTCGGCGCGAAAGGGCTGACCGCCGCCGCTTGGCAATACAACGCCGCGCTTTTCGCGACCGATGTGCACGACGAGTTGATCCCGTACGACATTCCCGGCGGTCGCGGAAGGCGTTACTTCAGGAACGCGGGGCGGACGTCCCGCCGCGGCATCGAGCTGGGCACAGGAGTCTCGTTCGGTCGGCTGGAGCTTGGCGGAGCGTACGCCTACGCGAACTACCGTTTCCTCGACTTTACAGTCGATACGGCGCACTACGCTGGCAATCGCATTCCAGGAATCCCACAGCACACGTTTCAGGCAACGGCAGCCCTTCGAACTCCGCTCGGAACTGTGGTTACCGAGACATCGATGGCAGGCCGCATGTTCGTGAATGACGCCAACTCGGAAAGCTCGCCGGGTTACTCGATCGTCAACGCGAGACTGCTGACTCGCGCCGCAATGGGGCTTTCCAACGCCGAGATAACCTTCGGTGCGCAAAACGTATTCGATACGAGGTATATCTCGTCAGTGAGCGTCAACGCGGCTGGCGGGAAATTCTACGAGCCAGGAACGCGGCGCGCGCTCTATCTCGGCGTGAGCCTGCTCGGAGCGTTGAAGCCCTAGGGGCCGTCATCTCAGTCGTGGCGCAATGAACACGATGGCGTAGAGTACGACCCACGAGATCGCGAGAAAATACCAGTACACGGCGATCGCGGTCGCATCGGTGTAGTGCCTCTTCTCCACCGGCCCCGCGAACATGACGAGGGCAACCAGCATCGCTTCCAGCGTGCCGGCTAGCAGATGCGCGAGGTGGACAGCCAGAATCGTCCACGTGATCGACCCATAAGCGTTCGAGGTGAATCGCGTGTGTAGCGCCGCGAACTCGTAGCCGCGCAACACGATCGCGCCGAATCCGAAAAGAACGCCGAGTGCGAGCCACGCGCCCACGATTCGGGGTTTCTCATTGCGCCGCCCGAGCCGCGCCGCGTTCCAGAACGGTGCCGCGCTCGCCGAGATCACGAGCAGATTGATCGAAGGGATGCGGAGATCCGGAACCAGCGTCCGGGTGGGGGGCCAGGTATCGAAGCCCAGCCGGATGTAGAAATAGCTGAATGCCAGGATCGCGAGCCCCATTGCCTCGAGGAAAATCAGCCAGGGGTTGCGCCACCAGATCGGAACGCGGTAGCTCAGTGCGTGATCGTCGGCCAGAACCATGGGCTCGGCGTCCGTGCGGTTAGTGAAAAGAGCGTCGTGCCGGTCGGATCGAAGTATGGCCCCGATTCCATAACAAAAAAAGGGAGCCAGTTGGCTCCCTTTTTTGATCCGCGTGAGGTCTACTGCTTCCTCAGCTCGATGCTGCCGTTGACGCTGCTTGCTCGGAGGTCTCTTCCGCCGGCGCCGATCACGCCTGAAGCGTGTCGTGGCCCCCATTTACCCGAAAGCGTCATCGGAAAATCACTGTCGATCCCGCCGTGCACGGTGTCGAAGCGGAAATTCGCATCGAAGCGCGCCGGAACGTAGATCGCGACCGACCCGTTCACGGTCTTGAAGTTCATGTCGTCGGTTCCCTGAAGCGACGCCATTCGCGCATCGACGTTGCCGTTCACCGTCTCCGCCGTCACCGGACCAGCAGACGTGTTCACGTTGACGCCTCCGTTCACGGTACCGGCCCGCACAGGGCCCGAGGCGTTGCGCACGATCACTCCGCCATTCACCGTATTCGCGCGCACTTCGGCGCCGACGTCGCGCACAGACACCGCACCATTCACCGAATGCGCGCCGACCCGCACCGACCGCGGTACCTGAACGGTGATTCGTACCGAGCTATGGTTCTCGTTGTGATCGTTGTGCCGCATCTGCTCCACACCGCCGTCTTCGCAGCGCGAGTTGTTATTCCAGATGGCGCAGATCGTCACGTTGCCGCCCGCCTGGACGACTTCGTAGTGGATGTCGTCCATCTCGCGTCCATTCGATCGCTTTTCTGCAACCACGTGAACCTGGTTGTCGGAGCTTGGCGCGAAATCCACCGAACCGTTGATGTTGAACACGTTCATCCAGCGGCCGGCATCCACGCGACCGTCCCAGCGCCACACATTCGAGTCTCGGCCGTATTGCTGCTGCGCGCCGAGCAGCGGCGCGGCCAGCACAAAGGCGAAGCCCGCTAAAAGTCTTTTCCTATTCATCATCTCTCCGGGTGGTTGAGTCCGAGCCGCTGTTGATCACTATTTGTCCACTGAACGTTTGCGCGGTGACCCTGGCCCTACCGTCACCAGTCGTGAAATCCATGCGCCCGTCCCTTCTCCTGCCTGTGCCAACCGGTACTACGGTCACCGGGAAATCAGTGCTTACGTCGCCACTGAATGTTTCGATGCTGAACCGAGCACCAGCCCCCTTCGGGATGTTGAGCCTCAGCGTCCCCGAGTGGGACTCGAAGCTGTACTTCCCGCCCGCATCGATGCTTCCCGAATAGACTATGTCCCCGCTCACCGTTTCGGTGCGCACATCCGTGGACTGTGCTCCGACGAGCCGCACGTTTCCGCTCACCGACGTCGCCTGCACGTTTCCCGTCACCGACTCCACGCGAACATCTCCACTCACGGTTTCCGCGCGAAGATTTCCATTGATATGCGCAGCGTGCACCGAACCCGAAACGGCTTCCGCGCTCACTTCCCTGACGCCGTTCGCTACATCGACGTCGCCGCTCACGGACGTCGCTTCGATCTCGCCCTGCGAGCCGACCGCGATGATGTCGCCCGATACGGCTTCGAGAATCAGTCTCGATCCCCTCGGCACCGAGACGTCGTAGCGCGCGTCACCTACATCGTGACGCCTGTGTCTTCCCGAATCGTCGGACTCCTCCACACTCAGGCTCACCCGCGACGAGTTGGCATCGAATCGCAGAATCCCGCTCTCGATCGACGCCGAGACCTTGACGTCAGGGCGGTCCCAGCCGGTGACACGGATCTTTCCCGAGATGAGAGAGAGATCAACGGCTCCCCCGCGATCCAGCTTCACCGTGGTATCTATCTGCGTGACGCCCCGTATCTGCAGACCCTGATTGTCCTGGGCCTTCGCAGAGATCGGAAGGATCGCCGTGTACGCCGCCGCCAACATCAGTCGTGTGAGCTTCATTTCGTGTTTCATATTAGGTGCTTGCCGGCAGCATTGCCGCCGTGCGTAGGAGCTCGACTTTCTTGTCGAGCGCATGGGTCAGCTGCTGACTGAGCATCCGGCTCGCCGGGTCTCTCACGAGAGCCGCTCTGCTCTGCTCGATGGCAATATCGATTATCTGAAGATTCTTTTCGATGATCGCCACGGTGGACGGGTCGAGCTGGCTCTTCCGTTGCCGGACGAGGTTCTGAAGCATCTCGATCTCCTTTCCATATATCGCATCGGAAGGAATCCCTTCGGTTTGAGTCCGGCTTGCCAGGCTGGCCCGCACTGCAGGTCGCGACGTGCTCGTCTGCCCATTCTGGGCCAGGCGTGAGATCCCTGAGGAAGACGGATTTGCGATTTCGGTCGAGCCTGTCGGCGCCGGCACGGTCGTTCCCTCGCCGGGGATAACCACGCTCGGCTGAACCCGAGCCGGCGCTGAAGCGGTCGGCGGAGTTGCGCTGTCGCGGAATGTCCGCGCAGTGAGATTATAGGTGATGCCGGCGGTGCTGACGATCAGCGCAGCCGCGGCGATTCCCAGCCAGGCCGGCGCGAACCGTCTCTGCCTCGCGGGAGAGGCACCGAGCGAAATCACGGGTGCCGCGATGCGGGACTCGATCCCGGCCCAAAGGTCACGCGAAGGCGAAAGATCGGGGAGCGCCGCTGCTTCCTTCGTGATGCCATCGAGATCTCTCACCAGACCCGTGCACCGCACGCACTCTCTCAGATGTCCGTCAACCGACACGCGCGTCGATTCGTCCAGCGTTCCCTCGAGGTAGTCGGGGAGCGCGGCATCGAACGCGTCGCAGGTAATGCCGGAATTGGTCATCGTTCCAGTGCCTCTCTCAAAAGAA
>JBBQFZ010000097.1:0-9774 GCA_038322455.1 Gemmatimonadales bacterium
CAGGGCGATGGCGATGGCGCGCGCCGGAGGAATCGGCGTGATCCACAAGAACATGTCGATCGACCGACAGGCCGCCGAAGTCGATCGCGTCAAGCGATCCGAGAGCGGAATGATCCTCAATCCGATCACGCTCTCCCCCGACGGCACGCTGCGCGAAGCGGTGGCGCTGATGAACAGGTTCAAGATCTCCGGAGTACCGATCGTGAATCGCGACGGCCGGCTCGTCGGGATCATCACCAACCGCGATCTGCAGTTCGAGCGGAATCTGGACCGCCCGCTTCTGGATGCGATGACGTCGAAGAATCTCGTCACCGCGCCGGTCGGTACAACGCTCGACGAAGCGGAAGCGATACTCGGCAAGCATCGCATCGAGAAGCTGCCGGTGGTGGATACTGATGGAACGCTGCGCGGCCTGATAACGGTCAAGGACATCCACAAGCGTCGCGATTTCCCCGACGCGAACAAGGATCAGCATGGCCGACTGCGCGTCGCGGCGGCGATTGGAGCCTCGAACTATCACGATCGCGCGCGGGCACTCGTTGATGCGGGCGTCGACGTGCTCATCGTCGACACGGCCCACGGGCATTCCGAGGGCGTGCTCGAAGCGACGGCAGTCGTCCGTGACATGTTTCCCGACGTGCAGCTCGTGGCGGGCAATGTGGCGACGCGCGATGGAGCGCGGGCGCTCGTCGAGCGCGGCGTCGATGCGGTGAAAGTCGGAGTGGGCCCGGGATCGATTTGCACGACGCGTATCGTTACCGGCGTCGGCGTGCCCCAGCTGACAGCGATCTTCGACGCCGTGGAAGGCGCGGGAGACATTCCGGTCATCGCCGATGGCGGCATCAAATACTCCGGCGACATCGTAAAAGCTCTTGCTGCCGGGGCATCGAGCGTGATGATGGGATCGATGCTTGCCGGCACCGAGGAGAGTCCTGGTGAATCCCTGCTGCTCGAGGGCCGGCGCTTCAAGATGATCCGCGGGATGGGCAGCCTGTCAGCGATGCAGGACGGCAGCGCCGACAGATACTTCCAGGAAGGCGAAATGTCCGCCAAGAAGCTCGTTCCCGAGGGAATCGAGGGCCGCGTTCCATTCAAAGGCCCGGTAAGCGACGTGCTGTTTCAGATGGTGGGCGGCCTCCGCAGCGGAATGGGATACGTCGGCTGCGCCAACATCGAGCAGCTCCGAACTGAAGCGGAGTTCGTCAGGATTACCACTGCGGGCCTGCGCGAATCCCATCCCCACGACGTTACGATCACCCGCGAGGCTCCCAACTACTCGGTGTAGTTTCCTTGACATTGCTTTGAGAGTCAACACAACTTCTGGCAGCTCGGCAGTGTCAATTGTTTCATAGTGCCTCGGCACTCTACCCACGCTTTCGGAGCATTCTAATGGGCTTAGGGACGAAGAAGAGCATCGCGGTCCTGCAGGCTGAGGCAGGTGGCGAAGCCACGGAGCATAGTCTGCGACGCGTGCTCGGCGCGCTGAACCTCACGACGCTGGGCATCGGTGCCATCATTGGTGCCGGCATTTTCGTGCTGACGGGCACGGCGGCGGCAAAGTACGCGGGGCCGGCAATCGTCCTCTCGTTTATTGTATCCGGTTTGGGATGCCTTTTCGCCGGCCTGTGCTACGCGGAATTCGCGAGCATGATTCCAATCGCGGGGAGCGCCTACACGTACGGATACGCGACGCTGGGCGAGTTCGTCGCCTGGATCATCGGCTGGGATCTGATCCTCGAGTACCTGTTCGGAGCGGCGACGGTGGCGGTGGGCTGGTCGGGATACTTCTCCGCATTCATGGAACAGATACACCTGAAAATGCCCACGGCATTTTCCAGCGCGCCATACTACTATACCGAGATCGCGGAGTACGATCCGTTGACGAAGGTGCTCCTTCATCCGGCCGGCTTTTCACACACGGGTGCGATCGTCAACATTCCGGCGATCGTGCTCATCGCGGCCATGTCGACGCTGCTCGTCATCGGCATCAAGGAGTCGGCGCGCTTCAACAACTTCATCGTCATCCTCAAGATCGCGATCGTGCTGCTGGTGATCGGATTTGGATTCATGTACGTGAATCAGGCCAACTGGCATCCGTTCATCCCGCCGAATACCGGCGAGTATGGCCACTACGGCTGGAGTGGAATCGTGCGTGGCGCCGCAGTCGTCTTCTTCGCCTACATAGGATTCGATGCCGTGTCTACAGCTGCGCAGGAAGCCAAGAATCCACAGCGGGACATGCCCATAGGAATTCTCGGCTCTCTCGCGATATGCACGGTGCTCTACATCCTGATGTCGCTCGTGATGACCGGATTGGCGCACTACACCGATCTCGATGTTCCCCATCCCGTGTTCGTTGCAATCGACAAAGCGGGTCCCGCACTGGCGTGGCTCGGAGACATCATCAATATCGGTGCGATCGCTGGACTCGCATCAGTAGTGCTCGTGATGCTCATGGCCCAGCCGCGTATCTTCTATTCGATGGCGCGTGACGGGCTGCTGCCGCCGGTATTCGGGAAGGTTCATCCCCGATTCAAGACTCCGTACGTGACGACGATTCTCACCGGTATCGTCGCAGCGATAGTGGCTGGATTGTTCCCGATAGGGCTCCTCGGCGAGCTGGTGTCGATCGGAACGCTGCTCGCGTTTGTGATCGTATGCGGTGGCATCATCATGCTCCGCTACAAGTCGCCGAACCTGGCGCGGCCGTTCCGTACTCCCCTGGTGCCGCTGGTTCCGATTCTCGGAATCCTGATCTGCGGTTACATGATGACGAGCCTGCCCTGGGCAACCTGGGAGCGACTCATTGTCTGGATGGCCATCGGACTGGTGATCTATTTCACTTACAGCAGATCGCACTCGAAGCTGGCCCGCGCGGAAGGCAGTGCTTGACCTTCTAAGCGTCCCCCAGCAAAGACGGGAATCGATAGAGCGTCTCGCGCAGGAGCTTAGCGCGGGACGCTCTGTCGCAATATCAACACACATCAATGCCGATGGCGATGGATGCGGCTCAGAGACCGCCCTATCGCGTCTCCTCGGCCAGATGGGGATCCGATCGCGCATCGTAAATCCCACGCCGTGGCCGGAGATGTACAAGTTTCTCCTCGGTGACGACGTCAAGGACGCCAGCGATCTCGGCGCCAAGGCACTCAAGGAAGCCGACGTCCTCTTCGTGCTCGACATCTCCGACGTGAAGCGCCTGGGCTCGCTGGCCGAATCGGTTCGCAGGCTCAAGATCCCCAAGCTCGTGATCGACCACCACCTGCCGAGCGACGAGCCGCCGAGCTCGCTGATGCTCACCGATGTAACGGCGTGCGCCACGGGTGAGCTCATCTACGATTTCGCGGCGGTTCTCGGGCTCAAGATCACGCCCGACGTCGCCCGCGCGCTCTACGTTGCGCTTCTGACGGATACTGGCGGATTTCGCTTCAGCAACACGACGGCGCGCTGTCTGAGTGTGGCGGGGCAGCTCATCGCCTCGGGGGTCGAGCCGGAGGAGATGTACGGGCGCCTCTATGCATCGATGCCGGTCGGCCGCCTCCATCTGCTGCGGGACGCGCTCGCGACGCTCGAAGTCGATCCGGAATACGGAATCTCATGGATATCCGTCGCGGCCGGCGCGGCCGAGGAGTACGGACTCAAATCGGAGGACCTCGAGGGGATCGCCGAGCATCCGCGGTCGATCGGGGGGACGCGCCTCGCGGTTTTCTTCAGGGATCTCGGCCACGACAAGGTGAAGGTCTCGTTCCGCAGCTCGGGCACCGTGGATGTCAACAAGTTCGCCAAGCAGTTCGGGGGCGGAGGTCACGCCAAGGCCGCAGGCGCGCTCATCGAGGGGACGCTCGACCACGTGCGCCACTCCGTGGTGCAGGCGGCGAGGGACTTCCTGCGTGCCGAGGACAAAGCAGGGGTAGCATAAGGCACGCGGCCTTCTAACTTGCGGTGATGAGCGTTCTCCGCCGCAAAAAATCCCGCCCGCAGGCCGACGTCGAGCACCAGATCCGGCACGAGCTCCAGGACATCCTCTCCATCCTGAGGATCGAGGAGTGTGCACTCGAGCTCCAGCAGTTCGATCCGGCCACGGGAACGGCTACGTTGTTCGTCACCGGTGCCTGTCCGGATTGCGACGCATCGGCGATGACATTCATCCCGGGAATCGAGACACAGCTCAAGTCGCGCGTCGCCGAGCTTCGAACGGTGCTGCTCGTCGCCGAAAGAGGCCCGTGACGCCGAATCTACAGGAGCGCGTGACGGATGCCCTGTCCCGCATCCGCAACAACCGCGTCGGCGCCAATGTGCTCGACGCCGAAATGATTCGCGACATCGCAACGACCACGGAAGGGCGCGTCCGGTTGACGCTCTTCCTGTCGCCGGACGACGATGCTACGGTCGTTCGCGAGGTGAGGCAGACATTGCAGCAAGTCGAGGGTGTGACCGACGTTCGAGTCGATGTAAAGGACGCGTCCCAAGCATCCAGGACGACGAGCCAGGCATCGGGAGCCGCTGCCGTCAGCACGATTCCCGCTGCTCCACCCGCCCCCAAAGGGGGTGCGTCGCGGACGCTTCCCGTGATGGGACAGGAGACCCAGTCCCAACGGGCCGCCGTCCCCGCGCCCACACCCATCGCGTATCCCCACCTCGGCAAGATCATAGCGATCTCGAGCGGGAAGGGCGGAGTGGGAAAGTCCACCGTCGCCACCAATCTTGCCGTCGCATTGGCGCGGCGAGGCGCGCGTGTCGGATTGATGGACGCCGATATCTACGGACCGAATGTCCCTCGCATGATGGGCGTGAATGCAGCGCCGCCCGTCGAGAACGAGAAGATCATTCCGCTTCAGGCGCATGGCGTCAAAATCATGAGCCTCGGCTTCATGATCGAGCGCGACCAGCCGGCGATCTGGCGTGGCCCGATCATCATGAAGATCATCACGCAGTTCCTGCGCGACGTGCAATGGGGCGAGCTGGATTACTTTCTGGTCGACATGCCTCCGGGCACCGGTGACGCGCAGCTCTCACTCGTCCAGGCGACGATGGTGCACGGAGCGATCATCGTCACCACGCCGCAGGAAGTCGCGGCGGGCGACGCGCTGCGCGGGGCAAAGATGTTCCAGCGGGTAGCGGTTCCCGTGCTCGGTGTCATCGAGAACATGAGCTATTTCGTCTGCCCGCACTGCAGCGAACAGCATCGGATCTTCGGCGCGGGCGGCGGCAAACGGCTCGCTGACGAGCTCGAGGTGCCGTTGCTGGGGGAGGTGCCTTTCTTTCCCGCGGTTCTGTCTGGCGGCGATCGCGGTGAGCCGATCGTGGTGGGCGAGCCGGACTCTCTCGCGGCGAAGGCGATTATCGACCTTGCCGCAAAGCTCGGCGCGCTGCTGACCTAAACGGCTACCGCGTTTTTCTTCGGGCGACTGCGCCACCAGGATAAAATCACCGCGCCGAATCCGGTGGCAACGGCGACGAACGTCACCGAGAACGCCAGCATTCGAAGCATCGCGCCCAACACAGGGAACCAGGTGAAGGCCGCGGCGACGATCCAGATTGCGCTGAAGGCGAGAATTCCAGTGAACAGGAATTGAAGCTCCCGCCCGGCGGCCGTTTCGGTCTCGGTCTTCCGCGAGATGGCGATTCCCGCCACCTGCGCGACGGCGAGGAATCCGAGGATCCCGATTCCGGAGAGCGCGATCATGAAGGCCGTCACCCCAATCGGAATGAAGAAAATCCCGATGATCGTGATAGCCATCGCTATCACTAGCGCGACGAGGGCGGGAATCGATGCGAGCCCGCCAACAACTCCCGTGAACAGTGAGCGTCCGGTCTCGTTGGTGACGACTTCGACCGTGCGTTGCAGGTAGTCGCGCATGAAGAAGAGAACGAAAGTACCGATCAGCAGCAGCACCACGAGCCAGATGAACGCCGACACGAGCGATCCGAGGGTCGTGCGCGGACGACCGCCAAAGCTGACGGTGGCCCGGCTGTGCGTCGGGCCCACGTCCTTGATGACGCCGAGTATCGAGCCACCTTCGTTGCGAACGTGACCCATGAGCGCGACCGCTCCGCCGCGAACACGTCCGCCCTCGTGCACGATCACGTCGCCCAGAACGGCCGTGGCCGCTCCGTCGACGTTTCCGTAGACGTCCAGATTTCCGCGCAACACCATCACCGAGCCGGAAGTTGACGTGCCGGCGGGAACGACGAGGTCGCCCGTATTCACCTGCGCGTAGCGACCGATTCCCTTTACCCGGATAGTCGAGACATCCTGTGCTCGGGCTTCCTGCGCGGCTATCGCAGCCATCAATAGAGAAGCGCCGAACAGGATGAATTTCATCTTAGGCTGCCTTGCTCTTGGCGATATGTGCCGCGGTGCGGATGGCGGCATAACCACCGAATAGTCCGACTGCGAGGGTCAGATAGAGCAGGACGGCTTCGACCGCGCCGGCCTGCAGGTAAGCGATGGTGGCAGGGCCAAGGACGACCGTGCCCACCTGAGAGCCGACGGCGGCCATAACGAACCCGTATTGCGTGGCTGCCGCGCTCAGAATGGCTGTGAGCAGATCGATCTCGAAGAACATGAACGCCGCTGCCGCGACCAGGCCCACGCTGACCACCGCTCGCCCTGTACCCCTCACCAAGCCGACCTTGCGGCGCTGAAGGGGAGCAACCGCCTGCCGTCCGCCCTGTTGCAGCTCCAGATGCCTGGAGGCAACCACCGGAGCCACTCCATGAGCGGGCTGCAGTCGGTCGATCCTCGAAATCACGCGCTCGGCAAAATCCCGCGAAGGCGACAAATAAGGCAGTCGCTGCAACTCGGCCGCAATTGGGACGAACTCTTCGGGGAAATCGTGCTCGATCATGGATTCCTCACGTTGATGACTTACGAGGTGGAGACGGGGGAAGTTTCACCCTTTTCAATGAATTTTGCCTGCAAAAACAGGGTCTCATCGGACCCCCTCGAGGTACTCTCTCAGCTCCTGCCTGGCCCGGTGGATGTACGTCTTTACCGTTCCGAGAGGGAGCTTCACGATCTCGGCAATCTCGTCGTACGAATAGTCCTCTACGTGGCGCAGGATTATGCAGGCGCGATACTCCGGGCGAAGCTTCGCTATGGCGGCTTCGATCTGCCCGCCGAGCTCGCGCGATTCGAGCTCCTCGAGCGGAGATTCGCCACCGCTCGTGATCGAGACCGCGGTCGCTCGCGCGCGCTCCGCAGTCACGGCATCCGGGGACCCCTCGATGCTGATGGTGTCCACCTGGCGGCGCCGAAGGTGATCGATCGTGATGTTGTTCGCGATCTTGAACAGCCAGCTGGAAAATTTGAACTCTGGCCGGTAGCGATCGATGTTGTTCAGGACTTTGATGAAGGTCTCCTGCGCGAGGTCTTCCGCCGTCTCGTTGTCGCGAACCATGCGGTAGATGAGCGAGAAAACGGGTCGCTCATAGCGCTTGATCAGCTCACGATAGGCGTCTTCGCGCCCTTCCTGGGCGAAGACGACCACCTGCTGGTCGGATACGTCGGTGTAGGAGTTGGGCGTCATGTGAGGAGGCGCGGGTAAGATAGCTTGCCTCGCGCACCGTTGCCCGACAACTTTCGCTGGATGCTTGCCACCGACATAGACAGCGCGACCGCGAGTGCCGCCGCTGCCGGGGGCGCCGAGAAGCGCGCGTACGTACAGAAAATCTTTTCGGAGATCGCCCCGCGCTACGATCTCCTCAATCACGTCCTCAGCTTGAACATCGACCGGCGATGGCGTCGCAAGGCGATCGCGACGCTAAGGGTCGATCGAAATCCAACTGGAGCCTACCTCGACCTCTGCGCGGGCACCTTGGATGTCTCGGCCGCTCTTTCGACGACGGCGGGTTTTCGTGGACTGGTTATAGGAGCCGATTTTGCGGAGCCTATGCTGGTCGCCGGTGTCGATAAGGTGATTCGATCGAAGGTTGCCCCGGTCGCCGCCGATGCCGTGGAGTTGCCGATAGGGTCGGGTACTCTGGCCGGAGCGATCGTTGCCTTTGGAATCAGAAACGTAGCCGGCCTGGACCAGGCGCTCCGTGAGGCCTACCGAGTACTCGCGCCTCGAGGGCGGCTCGTTATCCTCGAGTTCTCAACACCCAGGACCCGGGTTCTCAAATCCCTCTATCTATATTATTTCCGCCACGTTCTGCCGCTCATAGGCCGCGTCGTGAGCGGACACCGCACGGCGTACACGTATCTCCCGCGCTCTGTCGCGAACTTCCCTGTGGAAGAGGAGCTCGCGAAAAGGATGGAAGGCGCTGGCTTCACCCAGGTGAGCTGGTCGAGCCTGTCATTCGGCGTGGCGGCTATCCACGTAGGGGAGCGGCCTCAACAGGGAAAGAATGAGCCTGGATAACATCTCGCAGTTTTTGTCCGCAATCGATCGGGCCGGCGAGCTCGTGCGCATCAGCGAGCCCGTGAAGGCAAAGCTCGAGCTCTGCGAGATTGCCGATCGGGTGATGAAGCAGCCCCTGGGAGGAAGTGCGCTTTACTTCGAGAACGTCATCCTCGACAATGGCGAGCGATCGGCGTACCCGGTAGCAATCAATCTCTTCGGTTCCATGCGGCGAATGTCCCTGGCGCTCGGCGTCGACGACCTCGATGACGTCGGAGAGCGAATTACCGAGATGCTGGATCTCAAGGTGCCGGAGGGAATCATGGGAAAACTCTCCATGCTCCCGCGGCTTCTCGAGCTGGGCAAGTTTCCTCCGCGCCTGAAAGGCGGGAAGCCTGCCGCGCAGGAGATCGTGATAAAGGGCGAGGAGGTCGATCTCTCGAAGCTTCCGATAATCACATGCTGGCCCGATGACGGCGGACCTTATATCACGCTGCCGATGGTGATATCGAAGGACCCCAAGCGCGGAATTCGAAATGTCGGGATGTATCGCGTCCAGCTCCTCGGTCCACGCACGCTCGCGATGCATTGGCAGCGCCACAAGGTTGGCGCGGCGCACTGGCGGGAGATGGCGGAGAAGGGCGAGCGGATGGAGGTCGCGATCGCGGTCGGAGCCGATCCGGCGTCTGTGTATTCCGCGTCGGCACCGCTGCCGCCAACGATCGATGAGTTCCTGTTCGCGGGATTCCTCCGCAAATCACCGGTGAGTCTGACCAAAGCCGTAACCGTCGATCTCGAGGTGCCCTCCGAGGCGGAGTTCGTAATCGAAGGCTACATCGACCCTTCCGAGCCGCTTGTCGTCGAGGGACCGTTCGGCGATCACACCGGATTTTATTCCGAGGCTGATCTCTATCCGCTGGTTCACGTCACCGCGGTGACGATGAGGCGTTCCCCGGTTTACGCCACGACGATCGTCGGACGCCCTCCGATGGAGGACTACTATCTCGGGCACGCTACCGAGCGGATTTTCCTTCCGCTGCTCAGACTCACCATCCCTGAAATTGTCGATTACCACATGCCGGCCGAGGGGATCTTTCACAACCTCGTGTTCGTGTCCATCGACAAGCAGTATCCGGGACAGGCTTACAAAGTGATGAACGCGATGTGGGGGCAGGGGTTGATGTCCCTCGCCAAGGTAATCGTAGTCGTAGACAAGGAAGTGAACGTTCGGCACGAGCAGGAAGCGTGGTGGATCGCGCTCAACCATATCGATCCGGAGCGCGACGTGCGATTCTCAATGGGCCCCATTGACGTCCTGGACCACTCGAGCCGAGCGTTCACGTATGGGTCGAAGATGGGCATCGACGCGACGCGTAAATGGCCCGAGGAGGGATTCACACGCAACTGGCCGAAGATCATCGAGATGGAT
>JBBQFZ010000098.1:0-9597 GCA_038322455.1 Gemmatimonadales bacterium
CAAAGCAGTGAAGCGAGATAGCTTCTGCTCACGCGGTTGCCTCGCTCGAGCACCATGTACAGGCCCGCGGCGAACACTATCTCCTGCGAGGGCGTGATGATCGCTACGCCAGTCTCGATTTCCGCGGTCCCCAGAGCACGAAGTACGATCATGTTCCTTCACCTCCCCGTTTGCTCAAAGGTCTCCAGCTGCGTCAGAACCGCGTCAGATTGCCTGGGGAAGGCTAAGGTATGGACATATTCCCTTTTTTGGCGAGAACAACCTTTGGCTGCAGTTCAGAGAAGAATCAGGTAGCCCGACTCCCCATCGACCAACGGTTAGGCCTGACTTGGTGTCAAATGGACAACAGCCGTCGCGTGCCGTGCCGGGTGTTTGGAGCATGCGTCGGCTCCATTCGCCCCGAAACCACTCACCTAATCTCCGTAGATATGGCTGGAATGCCCTCAATCCAAAGTCAGTCCGTTGTAAACCCCCGATTCGTTCCGCCCACCATCGCCCTTTGGATAGTCCTATTCGCGATCAGTCCATCATTCGCCGCCGCGCAGGACTCCTCCCCCGACATAATCCACGGCCGCGTTGTCGACGACTCCTCGCACGCCCTCGCCGCCGCGACCATCTCCGTCACCCGCGGACCCGACCGGCTCACCCAGCAAACAACCACCGATAGCGCCGGCAACTTCCGCGTACGCTTCGACCAGGGAACCGGCGACTACCTCGTCTACGTCAGCGCCACCGGGTTCAATTCCGCGCGCCGCCGCGTCCAGAGCCAGAATGGCGAGCACGACCTCGTCGCCAACTTCACCCTCACCCGCGCCGTCGTCGCCACCCTCGACGCCGTCAAGATCACCGGACAGAAGCCCGTCCGCGCCGAGAATCCCGTCGGACCCAATCAGCTCGAGCCCGGATCCGCTGAGAAGTGGCGCGATGGCGTGAATGGTCAGGTGCCGCCCACCATCGCCGGCGACCTCAATGCCATCGCCGGCACCATGTCCAACGTCACCGTCACCGGCAGCGGTCGCTCCATACTTGGCGCCGGATCAGAATCCAATCTCAATACCCTGAACGGGATGGGGCTCGCCACCGGCGCGATTCCACGTGCCGCACGCACCGAGACGCGCGTCACTGGCGCCACCTTCGACCCCACGCGCGGCGGATTCTCCGGCGCCAACATCGACGTCCGGCTAGAGGGCGGCGACCGCAACTACCAGCAGCGCCACGCCTTTCTCACCCTCGATCCGCGCTACCTCCAGTTCACCGACCCCGTCGGTCGATCGCTCGGCGCCACGAGCGGCGGCGCCCGCGGCAGCCTCGGCGCCGACGGCGAGCTCGTTCGTGGCGCGCTCACTTACAACGTCGCGCTCGATCTCGGACGGTCGCTCAGCGAGCCATCCACGCTTCTGAATGCCGACGCGCAGGCTCTGTTGAATGCCGGTGTCGCCCCCGATTCCGTCGCGCGGCTGCTCGCGCTCGCCACTCCCCTGGGCGTGCCGCTCGTCGCGTCGGGAGTGCCCGCGAACCGGCAGCACAACGCGCTCACCTGGCTCGGACGCCTCGACGACACGCGCGACACGCTCGCCACCCGCGCCCTTACTACTTATGCGGGCTTCACGCGCGACGGCGCCCTCGGCTTCGGACCACTCGCCGCGCCCTCGTCCGCGAGCGAGAGACGCGAGCGCACACTCGGGTCGCAGCTCACGGTGGGCGAATACGTCGGCGCCAGACACCGCACGCTCAACGAGACGCGCTTCGCCCTAAGCGGCGTTCGCTCCGACGTCTCCCCGTATCGATCGCTGCCGAGCGCGAACGTGCTCGTGCGATCGGACAACCTCGGCGCCGGCACCGACGTCACCTCGCTCCTCCTCGGCGGCGGATCGTTTTTGCCGACGCGCGAATCGAAGTGGACGGCCGAGGGGAGCAATCAGACCGAGTGGAACGCGCGCGGGAGGACGCACCGCTTCAAGGCGCTGTTGTGGGGCCGCATCGATGGTGAGCGGCAGGAAGGATTCTCCAATGGACTCGGCACTTACACGTTCAATTCCATCGACGACTTCACCGCGGGAACGCCGAGCAACTTCTCGCGCACGCTGGCGCAGCCCGCGCGCGAGGGGAAGGTGTGGAACGTGGCCACGGCGCTCGCGCACACATTCGGAGCGACGCAGTACTTCAATCTGATCTACGGGGCGCGGCTGGAGGGCGACGGCTTCGTCGGCACTCCGGCGCGGAATCCCGCGCTCGAGCAGGCGCTGGGTATGACCACCGGAGCCGCGCCGTCGCGCGTGCATCTGAGCCCGCGAATGGGTTTCACCTGGACGTACAACCGGGACAAGGACAATGGAAACGGGATGATGGTGAACCGGACCGGTTCCTATTTCCGCGGAATGTCGGGAACCGTGCGCGGGGGAATCGGCGAGTTCCGCGATTTGCTGCATCCCGGACTCCTGGCGGATGCGTCGGCCTCGACCGGACTGCCCGGCGGAACGCTGTTCCTGAATTGCGTGGGCGCCGCGGTGCCTACTCCGGACTGGTCGCTCTTTACCAGCAATCCGGGCGCGATACCCACGCAGTGCGTGGATGGCAGCGGCGTGCTGGCGGAGAGCGCGCCGTCGGTGACGCTGATCGATCCGTCGTACGATGTGCCGAGGAGCTGGCGAGCGTCGCTCGACTGGAACACGGACATCCACAGCTGGCTGCTGCGGGTGGGGACTCTCGCATCGTACGATCTGTCGCAGTCGGGAACTGTGGACGCGAACTTCAGTGGAGCGAGCAAGCTCGTGCTCGCCGGAGAGGGGAATCGTCCGGTGTTCGTGTCGGAGGCGTCGATCGATCCCGCGAGCGGCACGGTGTCGGCGGTGGAATCGAGGAGGTCGAGCCAGTACGGCGGAGTGGGGATGAGGGTGAGCGATCTGCGCGGGTACGGCGGGCAGCTCAACGTCGCGCTGTCGCCGGACGTGTTCAAGTTCAGGGGCGGGGCGTCGTTCTACGGCTCTGTCTCATATACTCTGCAGTCCAGCAAAAGACAGTACAGAGGATTCGATGGCGCAGCGTTCGGCGATCCTCGCCTGCGCGAGTGGGCGGCTGGATCCAACGATGCGCGTCACGTCTTTGTTTTCTCCTCCGCGTTCTCGACGGGGAAGATCGGAACCGTGACGATGTTTGCGCGCGCGCAGTCGGGGCTGCCGTTCACGCCGCTCGTGCAGGGAGATGTGAATGGCGATGGGCGCGGTGGGGACCGCGCGTTCATTCCCGATCCGGCGACGGAGACCGATGCGAATCTCGCGGGGCAGCTGCGTGCTCTGCTTGCGGGCGGATCGTCGACGGCGCGCGGGTGTCTCGTCGCCAACCTGGGCCGCGTGGCGCCGAGGAATGGGTGCAGGGGGCCGTGGACGGAGACGCTGAACATCCAGTGGCGTCCGCCCACGCCGAGCCGGTGGGGGGATCGTGTGAGGCCCAACGTCTATCTCGAGAACGTGCTGGCCGGAGTCGATCAGGCGCTGCATGGGAGCGCGCTGCGCGGGTGGGGATCGCCCGCGACGCCCGACCCGGTGCTGCTGGTGCCGCGCGGATTCGACGTCGCGAACAAGCGGTTCAACTACGACGTGAACCCGCGCTTCGCCGACACGAGACCGGGCCGGACGCTGATGAGGAATCCATTCCGGATTGTGATCGACTTTTCGTTCAATCTGTCGACGGACTATCCGCTGCAGCAGCTTCGCCGAGCGGTGGAGCCGGTGAGGGGACCCGCGGGATGGCAGCGGCGCTCGGCGGATTCGATCGCGGCGTTCTATCTCTCGAACACGTCTAGCGTGCACAAGATGTTTCTGGAGCAGACCGATTCACTATTTCTGAGCAAGGCGCAGGTGGCCGCGCTCCAGAAGGCGGACTCGGCATTCTCGGGGCAGGTGCGCGCGCTGTACATCCCGCTCGGAGAGTATCTCGCGCGCGGGCAGGGCGGAGCGGGCAAGGCGGAGCTGGATAGCGCGAACGCGACGTCGAAGCTGTACTGGAAGGTATTCTGGGTTCAGCCCGAGATCGTGGCTGCGATCGTCACGCCGTCGCAGCGCGAGCTGATTCCGTTTTTCAAAGCGATGCTGGCGACGCCGATGAAGGAGCGGGAGCACAGTCAGTGGCAGTTCGGGAATCCGGTGACGTTCGCGGACAAACCAAAGGTGCCATAAGTAGTAAGTACAGACTCGGCTGGTGTCAGCGATCGCAGCTCGGACGTCCGCTGACGTTCGTGGACAGGCCAGCGGCGCGCGCGAGCGAACGAATCAACGGCTCCTGATCCTGCCCGAACACCGGCATCAGCACGCGGTCCAGGGCATCATCGATAGTTGCGAGCAGACATGATATCGATCCGAGCGTGACGAAGGGCAATCCCTGAAGCATGATATGAAACAGCCCCTCCGGTGATACGAAACAGACATTGACGGCATCGCATCGGAAACGGATTCTGTACACGGTGTTTGGCGCCTTCCTCTCATAAGCCCTCTCATGAACTCGAATCGATCGATCCTTACCGGTCTGCTGTTCGGACTGCTGGCTCTCGCGGGCTGCTCAGCGGACAAGAATCCGACTTCCGCTCCCCAATTGACTCCAGCGAAAGTAGCGAGTAACGCACTTAAGGACGCGCCGCATTTGGTTGCTCTGGCGGCCTCCGGCGTGAGAGATCGGGGTGAACAGGACGAAATGTTGCGCGTCGAAGGAAAGGTGCCGGGGTTCGGAGGATTCTATATCGACAGCGATGGCGCGGTTGTGATTTACCTCAAGCAAGAGTCTGCGGCCGTGCAGAGTGCGATTGCGCGAACTGCGGTACATAATCAATATGTGAATCGCTCCGAATTGAATGTACGCGAAATCATGTCGCGAGCATCCGATGCGCAGATCAGGATGGGATTATACAGTCTTTCAGAATTGATTGCGGTCGAGTATAGGATTGCTTCGAGCCCGGGCAGCATACCCGGCCTGGTCGGCTGGGGAACCTCGATTTACAAGAATCGAGTCGTCGCGGGGTTTAAAGACAGCACGAGCATGCTCAACGGAATAAGGAGTCTTTCGCAGTGGGGAATCCCGGCATCCGCAGTAGTCGGGGAGGTCTGGGGTGAAATCCACGCGCTATCAAATTGGAATAGTTTCGTGCGCCCCACTCGGGGAGGTATCGAAATCGGAATAATCAACCGAACAAGATTTCACCCGTCGGGAGACTCAATCATTTATTCAGGAGGAGGAAGCCTGGGCTATAACGTGCGTACGCCTGCAGGCGTTCAGTATTTGATGACCGCTTCCCACGTTGTCACCGAATGGACCGGGACCAATGGAGCTCTGGGGGACACTGTCTTACAGCCTGGCATACTATCAGGAGCTGGACTCTCGGGCATCGGCACGATGACTATTAATCCGCCTTGGAACCAAGGCGCAGCCTGCCCCGAGCGCGATACAGTCGCACATATCCGATTTGATTATTGCACTAGAGCTGACGTCGCGCTCGGGTCCTATATTAATGTGTTGCCCGACAGGGAAGTCGGAACATCAGATTACGAAGGGGAGAATGGAAAGGCCGGGTGTTGTAACGGGCATATTCACACCTGGACTCACGTTCAAGGAGTACTCGCACCAGAGTTCGTAATAATCCAACAAGATTCGGCAAGGAGTAAGGGCGTGCACAAGTCCGGATCCACAACAGGGACCACCACTGGCGTAATCGGCGTGCCTCTCGTGAGCGTAATCTCTCAGCTCTGCTGGGGAACGACCCCGGCGCCCTCTGGTGGAAGGACTGGTTGCGCGTCGAGGCCCTGGGTGCTGTTCCAACACCAAACCCAGGTTCTTCACATGGGAATTGGGGAAGGGGACAGTGGCGGACCTGTGTTTTACGGGAACGCAACGCCTTACAGTGCGTTGGGCATAACGTCCTCGGCCAATTCATTAGACCCAAACACTAAGCCCCAGGTCTGCACCGCGGGTCTCGCTTGCACAATGTATTTTTCGCGTTGGGACGAAATAGAACTTCTGCTAGGGCTCACACTTAATCCGTCAACTGTGCAGTAGGTCGCAGCCATGCAAAGTGGATTTCAGTTGGTCCTCAACCACACGCTTGCCCCGTCGACATACTGGCTTCAGGTAGCCCTTCGGCAGGTGCTGACCGCATCGCTTATTCTCGCGACCCTCAGCTCCTGCGTTACCGTTTCTCGCACTGATCGGGCGGAGTTAAACCATGTCAGCTTTCGTGTTGTCGAAGATTCGGTCTCGTTCCATCGCAGTTCGGAATTCATTTCATTAGATGTCCACGCCATCGTTCGGAACGATAGTCGACGCACTCTATTTGTAGGCGCCTACGACATAGCAGCGCAGCGTCAGATTGATTCTGACTGGCAGACGGTCTGGGTCAATAACTGTTTGAACTGTCCAGACTATCAATCGATCCCGGCAGGCGGATCGATTACAATCCCCGTCACTGTTTTGGCGTCACTGAAACCTCATACTTTTCCGCAGGCTGATCCTAGGCTGACTGATGGTCGTTATCGGCTTTTGATGAGGTTTGCTTTCGGACAGGATACAAGTAAACGGCGCATTGTGACGATGCCCGGCCCTCCACTCAAGGTTGAGTTTGGCGAGGCTCGCCCTTCATCAGTCTTTGAGGTCATAGATTCCTCGAACTAGGGTACTGACTTACTTCCCAACCGCCTCGATGGCCGTGCGCGCTCGCGATGGAGTCGAGCAGTGTGGTCGCGGCTGGCATTGATGCCGTAGTAGCTGAGGAACTATGCGACCTCAGATCGGCGAGAGAAGTGCCGGAGCTTATGAGCAAGAACATCCCGATGCCGCTCCCAATCTCGTTCAATCTGTCGACGGACTATCCGCTGCAGCAGCTGCGCCGAGCGGTGGAGGGGGGTGCGGGATGGCAGCGGCGCTCGGCGGATTCGATTGCGGCGTTCTATCTCTCGAACACATCGAGCGTGCACAAGATGTTTCTGGAGCAGACGGATTTGCTATTCCTGACTAAGGTGCAGGTGGCCGCGCTGGAGAAGGCGGACTCGGTATTCTCGGCGCAAGTGCGCGCACTGTACATCCCGCTCGGAGAGTACCTCGCGCGCGGGCAGGGTGGAGCGGGGAAGGCGGAGCTGGATAGCGCGAACGCGACGTCGAAGCTGTACTGGAAGGTGTTCTGGGTTCAGCCGGAGATCGTGGCCGCGATCGTGACGCCGTCGCAGCGCGAGCTGATTCCGTTTTTCAAAGGGATGCTGGCGACGCCGATGAAGGAGCGGGAGCACAGTCAGTGGCAGTTCGGGAATCCGGTGACGTTCGCGGATAAGCCGAAGGTGCCATAAGCCGTCGTCGCTTATACCCAGTTTTTTGGGTCGCTACGCAGCTATGCGTGACCCGCCCAGGCTTTCTCCCCGACCTTGTACGGCACGCAGGGATCGTAACGACCCGGCGACTCTACGTAGCGCTGGGCCTGCGTCATCCCGATCTCCGAAGTGAAGTAGCCGAGTAGCGCCAGCTCTTTCATCATGTGGAAGTACTGCTCGGGCGGAGCCTCGGTAGCGGCGCTGGCGGCAGCGACGTTGGCACCCTGCGTCTGCCCCTGCTGTTTTTCAGGCTGCGACGCATCGAGCTTCTTTTTTGCCGCCGCATCTTTTGCGTCGTTGAACGTCTTCTGATCGCGATCCAGCTTCTCGAGCACCGCCAGCTTCTGCTCTGGCGTCGCCTTCATGAAGGAGACCTTATACGTCCTCTGGCTCGCGTCGTCGATCGCCTTCATCCCGGCGCGAAACTTTTTCTGATCGTCGGGATGGTAGCTGTCGCGCACCATGAGCGCCATGAAGGCGCCCGTCTTTGCCGCCTTCGCGCCGGGCGTGCTCGTCGTCGGCAGAATCGTGTCTGCCACTTCGTCGAGAAACGCGACATCGTCGGTGCTGAATGTTGCAGTGGCGTTCGTCGTGTCGGCGGTCTGTTTCGCGTTCTCAGCGCGGCATCCCGTGAGGAGCGCGCTTCCGCCGACGAGAGCCACACCGCCCAGAATTGCGCTGACGCGGAGCACCGCTTCGCGGCGGGTGATCAGCTCGGCCTCCGTCATCGGCCCGGTTGGAGTCACGTTTTTCTCTCCCATCAGAGGTTGTTCCGTTTGAGCTCGTTCACCGCGTAGTCAGCCGCGCGAGCAGTCATCGCCATGTACGTCAGCGAGGGATTCGGGCAGGCCGTCGACACCATGCACGACCCGTCGGTGACGAAGACATTCTGCGCATCCCACACCTGGTTGTGCGAGTTGAGCACTGAGGTTTTCGGATCGCGTCCCATGCGAGCGGTGCCCATCTCGTGGATTCCCATGCCCGGGAAATAAGGATTGTCGTAAGTGTTGACTTCCTTCACTCCGGTTTGCTCGAGCAGGTCCGCCATGTCGTTGGCCATGTCCTTGCGCATGAGACGCTCGTTCTCGCCGGTAGCGCAGTCGATCTTCGGGACCGGCAGGCCCCATTTGTCCTTTTTCGTTTTATCGACCGTGACGGTGTTCGCGTGGTTGGGCAGCATCTCTCCAAACGCCGTTGCGCCGATCGTCCAGCCTCCTGGCATCGATATCTCGTCCTTGAACTTCCCGCCGACGCCGAGCTCGGCCACTCCGCGCGACCAGCCTTCGCGTCCCGCGCCGCCCTGATAGCCGAAGCCGCGCAGGTACGGCCGCTTGTCGCCGAACAGATTGCGGTAGCGCGGGATGTAGAATCCGTTCGGGCGTCGGCCGTAGTAATACTTGTCCTCCATGTCGTCCATCTTGCCCTGCGCGCCGACCCGGAAATGGTGGTCCATCAGGTTGTGTCCGAGCTCGCCGGAGCTGGAGCCGAGTCCGTCGGGCCAGACGTCGTTGGCGGATTGCATGAGGAGCCAGGCGGTGTTGATCGTCGATGCGCAGAGGAAGATGACGCGCGCCTTGTAGTCCATGGTCTGCTCTGTCACGGCGTCGAGCACCCGCACGCCCTTGGCGCGCTTGGTGTTCTTGTCGTAGAGGACTTCTCTGACGATCGAAAAAGGCTTGAGAGTGAGGCGTCCGGTCTTGGCGGCAGCGGGAAGCGTGGATGACTGCGAGCTGAAGTAGGCGCCGTAGGGGCAGCCGAGCCAGCAGGCGTTTCGATATTGGCAGGCGTTCCGGCCAGGAAGAGCCTGAGTGGCGTTGGCTACGCGTCCCGGAATGATGTGCCGGCGTCCGTCGAATAGTTTTTTGACTTTCTCGGCGACGACGACTTCACCGCAGTTAAGCGGCATCGCCGGCTGGAACTGTCCATCGGGCAGCTGCGGAAGATTCTCATGAGATCCAGAGATTCCGGCGTGCTTCTCGACGTGATCGTACCAAGGGGCGAGATCGGCATATCGGATTGGCCAATCGACCGCGATGCCGTCCTTGAGATTGGCCTCGAAGTCAAAGTCGCTCCAGCGATAGCTCTGGCGACCCCACATGAGGGAGCGTCCGCCGACCTGATAGCCGCGATACCAGTCGAAGCGCTTGACCTCGGTGTAGGGCGCGTCTTTATCGGATGCCCAGAAGGCGAGATTCTTTTCGTTGAGCGCGTAGTCGCGCTTGAGAACCGGGTAGAGCTCTTCCATCGCCACCGT
>JBBQFZ010000099.1:0-9444 GCA_038322455.1 Gemmatimonadales bacterium
CTCTCCCTGGCCTCGATGCAGAACGCATCCGCCAGCGTTACCGCTTCCGGTCTTCCCTGCTTCGACAACATCTGCGCTCTCGAGCACGCCGCGGACATTGCGAACAGCTCGGCGCCGATGTCCACGGCGCGGAAGAGTACCATCTGTCGCCGCTCCAGCTTCGGACCAAATCGGACCATGGCGTGGAAGATTGACCGGCCGAGGTGCCGCGTGGTGCGCTCGATGTAGCGGACGTGCGTCGCGAGCTTTCCGAATTCTCCGTATCGCTTCAGGCGCGCGGCGTTGAGCCAGCGCGACGGATACCACGTAAGATAGAACGGCGTCGCATTGGCCATCGCCGACAGCTTTTCCCTGAATGACGTCTCCGGATTGACGATGTCGAACGCGAGCTTGAAGTGATAATCGACCGCTTCACGTGCGATGAAGAGCCGCATGATCTCCGACGATCCCTCGAAGATGAGATTGATGCGGAAATCGCGCATCGCCCTTTCGATTGGGATTGCCGGCTCGCCCCGACTGGCGAGCGACGCGGCGGTCTCGTAGCCGCGGCCGCCGCGAATCTGAAGCGTATCGTCGATGATCCTCCAACCGGCCTCGGTGTTGAACAGCTTGGCAATCGCCGCCTCGAGGCGGATGTCGTATCCGCCCTTTTCGTAGAGCGCCGCCGACAGCTCGGCCACAGCCTCCATTGCGAAGGTATACGCCGCCATCCGGGCGATTTTTTGCGCAACCGCCTCGTGCTTTCCGATCGGCTGTCCCCACTGCACGCGCTCGTTCGCCCATTTACGCGTGATGGAGACCATCTGCTTTCCGGCGCCCGCACAACCAGCGGGAATGGTGAGCCGGCCGGTGTTCAGCGTAACGAGGGCGAGCTTGAGCCCCTTTCCCTCTTCCCAGAGGATGTTCTCGCGCGGAACCTTGACGTTGTTGAAGCGGATGAGCCCGTTCTCGATCGCCTTGAGTCCCATGAAGTGAAGCCGGTGCACGACCTCGACGCCCGGCATCGACGCTTCGACAATGAACGCGGTGATCTGCTTGACCTTTTTCCCCTTGATCTCCTTCTCGGGCGTCCTCGCCATCACCACGAACAGCTCGGCGCGCGTCCCATTGGTGCACCAGAGCTTTTCGCCATTGATGATGAAATGCTTGCCGTCAGGAGTCGGCGTCGCGGTGCAGCGCATATTGGCGGGATCCGATCCCGCGTCGACTTCCGTCAGCGCGAACGCCGAGATCGCGCCCTTCGCCAAACGCGGGAAATACTTGCGCTTCTGCTCTGCAGTGCCGAACAGCTTGAGTGGCTGCGGAACTCCGATCGATTGGTGCGCGGACAGCATCGCGGTCAGCGATCCGTCCTTGGATGTCACCAGCTCGATCGCGCGGATATAACTCATCTGCGAGAGGCCAAGTCCGCCGTACTCCTTGGGGATCTTGATTCCGAATGCCCCCATGTCGCGGAGCTCCTGCACGACGGATTCGGGAATCTCGCCCGTGCGGTCGATCTCTTCGGAATCCACACGCTCCATGAACGCGCGCAGCTTGTCCATGAACGGCTTCGCCCTCGCTTCCTCGGCGACGTCGTTCTCGGGGTGCGGGTGGATCAGGTCGAGCCGGAATCGTCCCAGGAAGAGCTCGCGGACAAAGCTCGGGTGCGCCCATTCGGTCTCGCGCGCATTCTCTGCTACATCACGCGCTTCCTTCTCACTCGCGGTTCCGACCGATATTTCGCTCATGTGCGTCTGAGGAAGATAACCAATCCCACGATCGAGATGATCGCGAAGGCAAACCACTGGATGGCATAGTTGCGGTGAGGACCTTCGTCGAGCGGCGCGGGTTCGACGCGTGGTGGAGCGTTCGCGGTGAGTGCCGAGTCGGTCACCACGACGTAATAGTTCGCGATCGGATAGGGGAACAGCTTCACCAGGCGCGCACGGTCGAGCCGTCTCATCGATTTCGGTCGAGCCGGATTGGGCGCGTCGAACGGACCCTGTGTGGGAAAGGTCTCGACGAATCCGTTCGCGTCCAGGCTGTCGCCTTCGCGCCATCGCCTGGTGTCGATGGTGACGCCGTCGGGGGAATAGACCCATCCGCGATTCACCAGGACCGCGCTGTCATTTCCGGCTCGCCGAACAGGAGTGATGAGATTTACTCCGGGCGATCCGTTTCGTCCGCGAAGTGTGAGCACGATCTCGCTGGCGTAGTCATAGACGCCGCGGACGCGCACTCTCCTGAAGTGCGCCAACGAAGTGTCAGCCGGCAGCGAGTCTACCGGAACCTCGGGTGCGTCGCGCCGGGATTCCAGCACCACGTTTGCGGCGCGTCGCGTTGCGAGCCGGCGCAGTTGCCAGAATCCCAACGAGATCGAGAGCGCGGCGAACCCAACGGCGAGAACGCCGAGTATCCATTTCCGGAGATTCATGTGATCAGAGCGTTGCAGTCTCACGAAGCCCCGCTCGGAGCCCGTGGCCGCTCCGCCCAAAGCCGCCGGCCGGTAGTCTTCATTTGCAGTTCCCTTAATAAGCAGATGTCAGAACAAAGACATCTGCTCCCCGAGCAGATCCGGATCGACGGGCGTCTGTCCGAGCCGAGTCTGGAAATCCCGAGCCGTCGCCGGACTGTGCCCCGAAAAATGGTTCGCGACGTACCCGTAGATGTGCGTCACCTTTCCTGAAAGCTCTTCGATGGCGTCGCTCCAGGCATCCACTTCGCGCGAACGATCCACCTGCACTCGCGAGTAGTCAACGAGATCACGATTCGGTCCCATCCACCGTATGTACGCGAAGTCCGCGGTGGGACGCGCGGCGAGGCTCAGCATCAGCTTTCGAGGAATCCATCTGCCATCCACCAGCGCGAGCGCGAGGTTGTGCTCCGATAGCAGCGCGAGCACTCCGTCGGTGATCCAGCCTCGGTGCCTGAATTCGATCGCAATCCGCAAATCGTTTGGCGCACGGCCGATGAAGTCGACCAGTGCCGGCAGCTCTCCGGGCTGAAAGTCCGGGCCCATCTGAACGAGGATCGGGCCCAGCTTGCCGCCGAGCTCCCGTGCGCGCTCGAAGAAAATCTCCGAGGCCCCGGTTGAATCCCTCAATCTCTGCTCGTGCGTAATCTCCTGCGGCATCTTGAGCGAGAAGATGAATCCTTTCGGAGTGCGCTCGACCCAGCTTCTGATGGTCGTCGCCGCGGGCGACGCATAGAACGTCGAGTCCACCTCGACCGAATCGAACGCGCGGGCATATACCGTAAGAAAATCGGATGGCCGTGTGCCGATGGGATAGAAGGATCCCACCCACGCGTCGTAGTTCCAGCCCTGCGTGCCGATGTGAGTCTCCGCGGCCATGACGCACAATCGGGCGCGGCGAAGCCCCGATGTCAAGTCGGGACCCGGCCCCTCAACGGTAGGTTTCGAAGAACCCGACGGCGGTTCCCGTGAGCGGCACACCCTCAAGACGCCCCGAGATGCGCGCGGTGCCTTTCATCTGGATGAAGTAGGGATGTGCTTTCACGGTGCCGAGTGGATCACCGCGCTCGCTTTCCCTCGCGGCCGGCTGGGGACGCGTGTCGGTCGCGATCGCGTCCTCGATCGAGAGGTCGAGCCTCAGCGTGTCGGCGCCGCGTGTGTCGTATATCGTCGCACTCGATGGCACTAGAAGCGTCGTGGAGCCGGCGCGAATCGTCCGGTTATCGGCGTACGAGATGACCTTCGGGCGGAATACCGCGCGAAATCCGAGCGAGTCGATTAAATAGACGAGCACCGGCGGCAGAGAAGCAGTGCTGTCGGGCGGATACACCCTGCCATAGAGAAACGTGTACTGGCCGGCGCGCGACGCCCCCCAGTCCCAGGTCACGCCGCGCCACACTCCCCAGGAGTGATCGTGGTAGGATTGCGTCTCGTTGAGCCTTTCGCACCGCCCGTCCACGCACAGTGAGCCCGACGCTGATGCGCGCAATGCGGGAACCGTGTACCCCGAGACGAACCCGCCCGAGCCCATCGCTACGCCGGGAAAGTACGCCTGGGGCGCTGGATGGAGTATCATGGCGATATCGATTCCCTGGGTCCGCGCGCGAACATCGTAATCACCGTTGGGCAGCACGGTCACGTGCGAATCCCCGAAGACCAGATTTGCATCGGTCGTCGAAAACCGAACGCGCGATCTTTCGAGTGTTGCCCCGAAGCGGCGCGTGGCGCCGCCCTGATCGCGCAGCGTAACTCCCAGCCGTCCGCCCCACCGGGCGCCCGTGACATCTCCGGCAACGATGAACGAGACGAAGGCCCAGCGCTTCCCGCTAGCCGACAACACGTTGAAGTAGTGCCACTCCGCCCACGTTTCCCTGCTTCGCACGCTGTCACCGGGCAGATGAAAATGATCGATGTCGTGCCGCAGCTCGGCGGGAGTGGGCGCGATCCATCGGCGGTCGCCTTCGTCGTCTTGCCAATCTCCCTCTATGACCTCAGGGAACGCGCCGACAGCGAGCGTCTGCGACGGAATCTCGCCGCTGGCGTGGACCGCGTACTCTCGCCCATCCCTCGCGCGAAGGTAGAGAAGCCTCCCCTCGATCTGCGGAGCGACCGCCGATATCTCCTTCGTATACCGCGGCGAAGCGAAGAGCTGCCGATAGAGGAACGACGCGTGATCGATCGAGAAGAAAAGTCCCCCTACGCCCCCGGTTTTCATCACTTCGACGTCGAGGCCCTCGGGCAGCACGGTGATAGAGCCGCCGCCAACGAGCTTCTCACTGCGGGCCTGCGCGAGCAACGCTTCACCAATCGAGAGCAGTACGATCATCACCGCCACGCCAATGCCGAAACCGAAGAACAGAAAGATCGATCGCCACGGACGATAGGTGATGTTTCGGAATGCGAGCTGCGCGATCATCCGTCCACTATCCGGCCATCGCGCATGTGGACTTTGTGCCGGGCAGCATTTGCGAGATCCTCGTCGTGCGTCACAACCACGATTGTCGTCCCGTCCGCGTTCAATCGGTCGAACAGCGCAATAATCTCCGTACCCGTGCGCGCGTCGAGCTCGCCGGTCGGCTCGTCGGCCAGAAGAAGCGCCGGGCGGTTCGACAGTGCGCGCGCGATTGCCACTCTCTGCTGCTCGCCCCCCGACATCTCCGACGGTCGATGGTCGAGGCGCGCGCCGAGTCCGACGTAGGTCAGCAGTTCGGTCGCCCTCGCCCTGCGTTCAGCGACCGGGACCTTCGCCTCCGCCATTGGAAGCGCGACGTTCTCCAGCGCGGACAGAATCGGCATCAGGTAGAAGCGCTGAAAGACGAAGCCGATGTTGTGCAGCCGAAAGAGCGTCGCTTCGCGGTCGCTCATCGCGCCGACGCGCTTCTCCGCGATGGTTACGGTGCCCGACGTCGGATGATCGATCACTCCTATCAGATTGAGCAGTGTGGATTTCCCACACCCGGAGGGACCCACGATCGCGACGTAGTCGCCGCGCTCTACTGACAGCGATACGCCCCGCAGTGCATGAACGCGATCGGCGCCGATCGGATAATCGCGCCTGACATCACTCAGCGACACGATCATGCGATCGCCTCCCTGCGCAGCGATTCGGCGATCGGCAGCGACGCCGCGCGCCACGCCGGATAGATTCCCGCCCCAATTCCGGCCGCGATGAGCAACCCCAGCGCCGACCACACCGCCTTCGCCTGGAATAGGAAAAAATCGATCGCCATTGGGAGTCCGGGAAACGCCGACAGAATGGCATTGAGATAGCGCGCCGTTATCAACCCGAGCCCCAGCCCAAGAATCGCCCCCGCCAGGCTGATCGCAACGCCCTCCAGCACGACCTGCTGGACGACGTGAACGCGCGACACACCGATCGCTCTCATCACCGCGATCTCACCCGCGCGCTCATTCACCGAAACCGTGACGAGCGTTGTAACCAGCAGAAACCCGACGAACAGGCTGACGGCACCGAGTATGAAGGCGAGCTGGCGGAAATAGCTGAGACGAAAGTCCACCTCCGCTATCGCCGTGGCGATCGAGATGGCAGTCACGTTCGGCATCCGCGCCTCGATCCAGCTGCGCACGCTGTCCGGATTCGCGCCCTTTCGCACCCGCACCATGAACAGCGATGCGCGGTCGAATCGCTCGGGATTCATCGCCTCAAGTGTCTCGCGCCTGACGACAGTCCCCGCCTGCTCGGCCGCACCGTAAATGAACTTGACGCGTCCGGCGAGCACGAGTCGCCTCTGCCCCGAATACGTGCGCGTTTGCGGATCGTATCCCGTCGCCACCACCAGCGTATCTCCAACCCGAGCCCCGAGTTTGGCCAGCAAATAATCGTTCGCACCGATCGCGTCCGCCGAAATCACATCCCGCCCCGACAGCCGCTCGTAGTCACCCTGAACCCTGGGATCGATGCCTATTACCGCGGCGCTGACATCGCGGTCCCGGACCGAGATGTGAATCGATCCGCCCAGCACTGGACTGATCTCGCGAACATCGGGATTGTTCCGGAGTAAGGCCGTAATCGCTCGGACGCCGGGAATCGTCGCATCCGTGTCGAACGGAAGCGTCCCCTTCGGCGCAAGTCTGATGTCGTACCCCCGCGAGACCAACAGCTCGCGGAAGGATTCACGCATGCCCGTCGCCAGCATCACCATGTCGAGCAGCATTGCGGCAGCGATGGCGACGCCCAGCACCGCCAGCATTGTGCGGCCCCGGTGACGAATGAGCGACGCTTGCGCGAGTGTCGCTCTCACTCAGCGCCCGAACAACGCCAGCGGCGGCGTGCGAACCAGGCGAAGCGACGCCAGCAATCCCGCGCCGATTCCGAGCAGGAGCGAAAGCGACACGGCCAGCGCCACGATCGGTGGCGTGATCACGGAGAAATAGAGGGGAGTGCGATACAGCGCCTGATAGTGCCAGTTGATGAACAGCGAGGCCGCCCACGCGATCACCACGCCCAGCACGCTGCCGAGCACGGCAACGAGCGCGGCCTCGACGACGATCGATTGAACGATAGAGGATCGCGAGATTCCCATCAGGCGAAGCGCCGCGACGTCGCGACGCCGCTCGTCGACTTTGAGCACCATGATGCAGAGCAGAAAGACCGAGCTCGCGACAATCGTGATCAAACCGATGGCCCGATGAAACCTGCTCACCACCTGGAAGGTGCGCGATGTCTCCACTGCGATGTCGCGCGAGCGATATGCCCTGAATCCGAATGCGACGTGGTTGAGGCGCTCCAGTGTGCTGTCGATGCCGGCGGACGACCTCGTCGCGATGGCGAATCGATCAACGCGATCCCCATATCCGGAAAGTGTCTGGATCTGGTCGAGATGCAGTCGCGCCACGAAATCGCCGCGCGCCACCTCGGACGGATCCGCCCCGCGCCTCACGATCGCTCCGATGATCGCGGTTTCGGCCGAATCGGCCCGCGAGCCTGCGCGCGCGGACAGCGAGACGCGGTCGCCTACCTTGAGCCGCGCCTGCGCCGCAAAGGCTTCGTCGACTGCGATGGTTCGTTGTGGCGTTCGCGCCGGTGCGGTAGCCTGTAAGAGCAGTGCGAGGGGAAGGAGAGCGAGAACCACCCTCGAAAGCTAGCCGCGCCTCCGCCCACTGTCTGCCAGCGGCGCGATGAGAACGTTAGCGGCAAGCGCCGGCCCGATCGACAATTCCTGTCTTCCCATCGATAGCGTCATCGGTCCATCGTAGGGTGCGCGCGCCTTCACAGTCAGTTTCTTTCCGGGCAGTATCGAGAGCTCCGCGAGATACCTGAGCATCGCGGGATCCTCGTCCGAGACCCTCACCACCACTCCGCTCTTGCCAATCGGCAGCTGCGCGAGAGATGTGTACTCGGTCTCATCGACCGCACCATCCCGCGTAGGGATCGGCGCGCCATGCGGATCGACGTGCGGCTCTCCAATCGTCGCCGCCATTCTGTCCACCAGCTCGTCCGATGCGGCGTGCTCGAGACGCTCTGCCTCGTCGTGAACGCGGTCCCACGGGTATCCGAGCGCCTGCGACAAGTACGATTCGATTACGCGATGCCGCCGCAACGTACGAAGTGCCGCGCGCCTTCCGCTCTCCGTGAGGCGCACGCCATGGTAGCGCTCGTACGCGAGTAATCCCTGATCAGCCAGGCGTCGCACCATTCCGCTCACCGATGCGGGTGCGATCGCCAATCTCTGCGCGATCTCGTTCGTCGCGGCGGCGCCCGATCCCCTGCCGATCGCATAGATGGCCTTCAGATAATCTTCGGCCGGGGCGGTCAGCGATTCCGTCACGATGGAGTCGCTGTTGGCGTGGGTTTTCCGCGTACGAGGAGGACGGGGAGCATGGAAATGTGCCGGACTTCGTTCGCCACGCTTCCGCGCAGCACATCGGAAAGCCCGCGATGTCCATGCGTCGCCATCGCAATCAGGTCGCACTTCTCCCGCTGCGCGCAGTCCGAGATCTCCTTCGCCGGATCACCGCCCGCCAGAATTGCCTCGGCCTCGAAGCCCTCCTGCTCCAGAGAGTCGGCGATCGCCTCGATGTACTCGCGATCGCTCTTCATCTCTTCCGATTCGCGGAGATCGAGCTGCTTGATGTTGCGCGCGGCCCACCCGTCGGCGACGTGTATCAACACGATCGAGGCGCTATCGCAGGCGCGGGCCAGCTTCCGGATGTGATCGAGAACCACCTGGTCGTAAGCTGAGTGCTCTACGGGCACGAGTATGCGCTGGTACATCAGCTCACCGATCCCCGAAATAATTGGAACAGGAGCCAAATGTTGAGCCCGGCGATGACGAACGCAACAGCGTAAGCGAGGATCTTGAGCCAGGAGGGGTTCACCAGCTCGCCCATCTTCAGCTTGTCCGAGGTGAAGGCGACCAGTGGGAACACCGCGAACGAGAGCTGCATGCTGAGAATCACCTGACTGAACACCAGAAGCTTGGCGGTGCCACTCTCCCCGAACATAATCGCTACGATGATGGCGGGAACGATCGCCACCGCGCGCGTGATCAGCCGCCTCAACCATGGGCGCAGCCGGATGTTGAGGAATCCTTCCATCACGATCTGGCCGGCCAGAGTTCCCGTCAGCGTCGAGTTCTGTCCCGATGCCAGAAGAGCGAGTGCGAACACGACACTGGCTCCCCCGCCCAGAAGCGGGGTCAGGAGCTTGAACGCATCCTGGATCTCCGCGACTTCCGTGTGACCGCTCGTATGGAACGTCGCTGCCGCGATGATCAAAATCGCGGCATTGATGAATAGCGCGAAGGTGAGCGCGATGGTGGAATCGATGAACGCGAAGTGAACCGCCTCGCGCTTTCCGGCCGGGGTCTCCTCGTATTGCCGAGTCTGCACTATGGATGAGTGCAGGTAGAGATTGTGCGGCATCACGGTGGCGCCGAGTATGCCGACGGCGATGTGGAGCATCGATGGGTCGCTTATGACCTGACCCGAGGGAATGAATCCGCGCAGAACCGCGCCGATCGGCGGCT
>JBBQFZ010000100.1:0-9389 GCA_038322455.1 Gemmatimonadales bacterium
GCCATCTCCCGCTCGGCAGCCGAGATCTCGGCGTAGGGCCGGATGTGCGCCGGATTCACAATGGCCGCGTCGAGTCCCGCCTGCACGCAGTGGTGCAGAAAAACCGAGTTGAGAACTCCGCGCGCCTCGGGGGTGAGCCCGAAGCTGACGTTTGACACTCCCAGGATCGTCGAGACGCCAGGAAGCTCGCGCTTGATCAGACGGATTCCCTCGACGGTTTCCTTGCCGGAGTCGATCCACTCGGCGTCTCCGGTCGCGAGGGTAAACGTCAGCGCATCGTAGATGATGTCCTCGGGCGCCAATCCGTACTCGCCCACGACGATGTCGTAGATCTTGCGCGCGACCTCGAGCTTTCGCTCGCGGGTCTTGGCCATACCGATCTCGTCGATCGTGAGTGCGATAACTGCCGCGCCGTGCTTCTTGACGAGAGGAACGACGGAATCGATGCGCTTGCGGCCGTTCTCCATGTTGATGGAATTGACGATCCCGCGACCGGGGATGTGCTCCAGCGCCGCCTCGATGACGTTGGCCTCGGTCGAGTCGATTACGAGCGGGGTCTCAACGCTCATCGACAGCAGTTTGACCACCTTCGACATCTGCTCCGCTTCGTCGCCACGCTCGGTGAGTGCGACGCAGACGTCGAGGACGTGCGCGCCCGAATCCACCTGCTCGCGCGCGACCTCGAGAATTCCCTCGTAGTCGTCCGCCAGCAGGAGACGCTTCACCTTTCGTGAACCCTGCGCGTTCACGCGCTCGCCTACCAGCAGCGGTGGAGGATCCTGGTGCAGAGTGATTGCACGCATGGCCGAGCTCACCCGCGGCACGTGCTGGCGGTGCGCGGCGGGTTTTGCGGCGCGTTCGGCGTCCCGCACCGCTGTGACTATCGCTGCGAGATGCTCGGGAGTAGTTCCGCAACAGCCGCCGACGATCCGTACTCCGAAGTCCTTCACGAACTCCGAAAGCGCGGCAGCCATCGGCGCCGGCTCGAGCGGATAGACTGCCTCCCCAACACCGGTGTTGAGCGGCAGGCCGGCGTTGGGAATCACTGACAGCGGCAGAGTGGCGTGCTCGGACAGATATCTTATCGGCTCGCGCATGTGCTCGGGCCCGGTGGAGCAGTTGAGTCCGATGACATCGACCTTGAGCGCCTCGAGTGTCGTCATGGCGCTGGCGATGTCGGTGCCCAGCAGCATGCGTCCGCTGACGTCGAGCGTCACCTGCGTCTGGATCGCAATGCGGCGGCCGATCTCCACGAACAATCGCTCGATGCCGGCGACGGCTGCCTTGACTTCGAGGATGTCCTGCGAGGTCTCAATCAGCAGGACGTCCACCCCTCCCTCCACGAGATACTTCGCCTGCTCGTAGTAATTCTCGGCGAGCTCTTCGTAGGTGATCTTCGACAGCACCGGATCGGAGCTGGAGGGCAACATTCCCGTCGGGCCCATCGATGCCGCGACAAAGCGCGGCCGGTCAGGCGTCGAATATTTGTCCGCGGCAGCCCGGGCGAGATGCGCGGCGCCGACATTGATGTCTCGAACCTTGTCACCCAGTCCCCACTCGTGGAGGCGGCGCGGTGTCGACTGAAAGGTGCACGTCTCGACGACATCGCATCCGACCGCGAGGAAGGACTCGTGAATTGCCTGGATGACGTCGGGGCGCGTGAGCACGAGGTTGTCGTTGCAACCTTCCAGCGACTTTCCGCCAAAATCCTCGGCGGAGAGGTTGTATCGCTGGATGTTCGTCCCCATCGCGCCGTCGTACACCAGCACTCGGCGGCTCAGCTCGTCCAGGTATCGTGATTTCGTGTGCGTATTGCTCATTTCAGCCTTTGTTCTTCACACCCTGCAGAAGGAACTACTGATTCGTCGGCCGTCGCAATGGCGGGCCTGGGCTAAAACAAAAAAGCCCGCGCATAGGCGCCGGGCGAGCGCTTTAGCGATTTATTTAACGTGGCCGCAAGTTGCTTTAAATCGCCACGGATTCAGTTGTGCCCTACTCACTATAGTAGTCGGGCGACGGCCTTCGGGCAAGGCGCGCACTATCGGTGCGCGCGGCGCTCGATCAGAACTCGAGCTGGGAGTCGTCGAGATCGTCCTCCTGAATCGCGCGGCCGGTGGTTCGCGATCGGTTGTCGAACGACCTTACGAGCGCGACGAGCCTGTGTCGCTCCAGCGGGAGCACCAGATGAGCCAGCGTGGCGCGCTGCAACTTGGTGGCGAAAAAGGGCCGCTCGTCGTGCGACGATCCGTAAACGATGAGCGCCCCACCAGGATTCAAGGGGAGGGTCGCGGTCAATCCGGCGTTCCGCAACGCGTCGCAAGAGACCACGGCCACTGTTGGAGCGTCGCCAGTAATCGCGGCAGCTTCCGCGATGGTCGTCGTGCAGGAAACGTCGTGGTCGAATCCGAGCAGCGTTTGCGCGAGTCCTTCGAGCAGCGCCACATCACTGCCAACCAGAATAACCTTTGCCAACCCGGGATTCCCTCGCTCTCAGTCAGCCAGCCGTAAAATTCTGTCGAGATCGACGTCGCGAACCTCGACCACTTTTGTTCGCGAGGCGAGACCAGACACGATGCACACATTGCGCCGCGGAATTTTCAGCGCTGCTATAAGAGAACCAATCAGTGCTTCATTCGCCATTCCCTCGACCGGAGGGGCGGTAACGCGAACCTTCAGGGAAACTCCCTGCAGGCCGGCGATCTCATTCTTCGATGCACGGGGCTGGAGCCGCACGGAGAAGCGAATCGCGTTGCCCCTGCGATGCGCGTCGAAATCGCTCACCCCAATCTGAACAGCAGCGACTCGAGAATATTCAGGATGAAGTACACCAGGATCGGAGTGAAATCGAAGCCGCCAAAGGCTGGAACGATGCGTCTGAGCGGCGCCAGGAACGGCTCGCTGAGGGCGTAGCTCCATCTGATCCACGGCGAAGAAGGCGACATCGGCAGCCACGAGCTGATCACGCGCACGATCAGGGCGAGCTTTAGGACGTTGAATGTCCAGCGCACCAGCAGCTGGAAGATTCCCGACCCGCCTTCCTGCGAGGCGACTATCGTCCTGATCACCTCGAGCCGGATGACATCGAGAAGTGTGAGAAGGAGGATTCCACCTATCACGACGGCGGCCAGAGCCCACAGTGGCGCTGATGCCGGCGCCCCTCCGGCGCGAACGACTTTTCTCTCGATCGGAGAGATGAACGGATCGACTGTCGTCCTGCAGAAACGGGCAATCGCGTTGAATGGACTGATCTTTCTCGTCCTCACCGCCCAGTCGAGAATGCACACGACGCCAAACACGACGGCGATGGAAAGCAGCGCGGTACGCAGTATCTGTATCACTGCGTCCGCGCCGGCGAGAAAGGTTTCCATTTACTGGAGCGTCGGTCTCATGTGCAGCTCCCTGACCAAAAACGCGAATCTGTCAGCTGCTTCGTCGATCTGCTTGGTGGTTGGCTTGCCGGCACCGTGCCCGGCCTTCGTCTCGATGCGGACAAGGATTGGATTGGCGCACGCCTGAGCCGACTGCAGCGTCGCGACGAACTTGAAGGTGTGCCCGGGCACCACCCGATCGTCGTGATCTGCCGTTGACGCCAGGGTCGGCGGATAGCACGTCCCAGGCTTGATGTTTTGAAGCGGCGAATACGCGCGCAGATACTTGAACTGATCCGCGTTGTCCGATGATCCGTAATCGGATGTCCACGCCCAGCCGATGGTGAATTTCTGGAAACGGAGCATGTCCATCACGCCGACTTCCGGCAGCGCCGCGCCGAAAAGCTCCGGCCGCTGGGTCATCACAGCTCCGACCAGCAACCCTCCATTCGAGCCGCCGCGAATCGCGAGCTTCGGAGTGGAGGTGTATTTCTCCTTGATCAGATACTCGGCCGCGCCGATGAAATCGTCGAACACGTTCTGTTTTTTCGCCAGCATTCCGGCTTCGTGCCACTCTTTGCCGTACTCGCCGCCGCCGCGGAGATTCGCCAGAGCGTAGATACCGCCCATGTCGAGCCACGCGGCATTCGCCGCCGAGAACGCGGGCGTTTCCGAGATGTTGAAGCCGCCGTACGCATAGAGCAGCGTTGGGTTAGTGCCGTCGAGGGTCAGCGCCTTCTTCGCCGTGATGAACATCGGCACGCGCGTTCCATCCTTGCTCGTGTAGAAGACCTGCTTCGTCTCGTACTTGCTGGCGTCGAAGGCAACCTTGGGCGCGCGGAACAGCTCGTTCCTGCGCGACTTCAGGTCGTAGCGGTATATCGTCGTCGGATACAGAAATGACGTGAAGCTGTAAAAGAGCTCGTCATCGCCCTGCTTGCCATTCAACTCGTTTACGGTGCCGATCCCCGGGAGCTGAATCTCGCCAAGCGGCACGAATCCTCCGCCCGTGAGTGGGCGGGAGCCCCGGCTCAGGATGGGTGCGGTGCTGGTGTCGTCGTACACACTTCCCGGATTGCGAGACTGGGGCTGCTGGCGCGGGCGCTGTTCGCGCTGCTGCGCATCCCGGGAGCCACTGAAGAACCGAACGCTCGAGTGGGCGTCCTGAAGGTAGTTGGCGACCAGGTTGTCGCCCGCCATCGTCGCGCTCACCAGTGCATCCTTGCTCTCGGCCACGATGGTATTCCAGCGCTCCTCGCGGGGATTCTCGATGCTGACCGCGATGATGCGTCCGCGCGGGGCGTTGCGATCGGTCCGCACGTAGAAGATCGTGCCCCGGTTGCCCACGAACTCGTACTCGGCGTCCAGCTTGTCGATGAGGCGCACGACGGGATTGTTGATTTGCGGCTTGCCCGGGTTGTCGAGATCCACGAAGTACAATCGCGTGCGCACGTCGGTACCCTGGAACACCGTGATGATCAGGTACTGTCCATCGTCGGAAACTTTGGCGTCGAAGATCCAGTCCGGCTGGTCGGATCGATCGTAGATCAGCTCGTCCCGCGATTGAGCCTGGCCGACACGATGGTAGTAGACTTTCTGATTGCGGTTGACGTTCGTCATCTTGTTGCCCGACGTCGGCTCGTCGTACCGCGAATAGAAGAATCCCTTGTTGTTGTGGGTCCAGGAGATTCCGGAGAACTTCACCCACTTCACGGTGTCGGGCAGATCGCGGCCGGTGTCCACGTTCCGGACGTGGAGCTCCTGCCAGTCCGACCCGCTCGTGGAGAGACTGTAGGCGAGGTAGTGACCATCATCCGATGCGGCCTGCCCGGAAAGAGCCACGGTGCCGTCGGTAGAGAGGACGTTCGGATCGAGGAGCACCCGGGCCGGCGCGCTTCGCCCGTCCTGTACGTATAGCACGCTCTGGTTCTGAAGACCCGTGTTCTCGAAATAGAAGTATCGCCCGCCTTCCTTGAACGGCGCGCCATAGCGAGCATAATTCCAGAGCTGGGTCAACTTGTACTTGATATTGGCCCGCTCCGGAATCGCGGCGAGGAAGCCGTCTGAAAGCTTGTTCTGGGCTTCCACCCACGCCTTCGTCGCCGGAGCATCGGTATCTTCGAGCCAGCGATAGGGATCAGCGATGCTGACGCCGTGGTAGTCATCGACCTGCGCGCCCTTGGCTGCCGCCGGATAACTGAGCGGTGGGCTCTGGGTCTGGGCATCAGAAGCGCTGGCGACGATAGTGATGACCGAGAGGGTAGTGATCAGGGAATAGCGATGCATGTTGAAAGACCGGCGGGTGTGGTTGTCAATTATGTACTCCAATCTACGGCGCTTTGCTGGTTAGGTTCCACAACTGGCAGCGGTGCATGAACAAACGGTGAGCTGAATGACCAAGGTCGCGCTAACATCCAGGGATCGGCAGTACTGGCTCCTCAAATCTGAGCCCGAGTCGTTTTCCTTCGACAATCTGTGGAATCTCCCCGGTCGTACCACCGCCTGGGATGGCGTCCGGAACTACCAGGCGCGCAATTACATGCGCGACGAGATGAAGAGGGGAGACCTTGCCTTCTTCTATCACTCGGGCGCCGAGCCTGGGATCGTTGGCGTCGTGGAGATCGTGCGTGAGGGCTACCCCGATCCGACCGCCGTGGATCCAAAGGACCCCCACTACGATCCGAGAACGAAGAGCGGTGAGTCGTCGTGGTCGCTCGTGGATGTCCACGCGATCGAGCGACTGCCTCGGCCAATCGCCCTGGCCGAGATGCGGTTGAAGCCCGAGCTGGAGGGAATGCCACTTCTGCAGAAAGGAAACAGGCTCTCCGTTCAGAAAGTCGGGGCGGCCGAGTGGAACGCGGTTCTTGCGTTGGCCAAGCATAGGCCGGGGGGTTAGACCGCTGCTCGAGCGAACCCCGCAGGAATGCCTTGCTCCGCGAGCGGGTTCCTGCCAATCTGTGAGATGAAGAAACAGGAGCCCAACCCATGAAATGCGTGCATCGCGCTTCGTTGTTCATTGCGATGGGCCTGGCAGCATCGACTATCGCGTGCGCCTCGAAATCTCCGGGCATTGAGATCAGCTCCAGCGATTTCGACCTCAATCCGCTGCTCGGGGAATGGCACGGACAGTACAAGGGCAGCGAGACGGGCCGAAGCGGGACGATCGCCTTCACCCTCCGCGCCGGCGAGGCCAACGCTTCCGGGAACGTGGTGATGGTACCGCAGCCGGCCGGTAGCAGCGGTGCGGTGGACGATCCATCGCAGGCGGCTCGCCGACAGGTGCTCACGATCCATTTCGTGCGAAAGGAGGGAGGCAGCGTGATCGGCACGCTCGACCCTTATGGCGATCCCGAGTGCGTGTGCAAGGTGAACACGACGTTTCGTGGGATGTTCACCGACGCGCGAACGATCGAAGGAACGTATACGACGGTGCCTTCCAAAGCCGGAACCAGCGTTACCACAGGAACATGGAAGGTCACCCGGTTAAGGCGCCTGTAGGCCGCTGCGCCTTCAGATCGTGACCGAGCCGACTGGATCAGGCATGGACCGCCGATTCGATAGGTGCATTGAAGGCGCCCTCACTGACAAGGACACCATCTCTGACAGCGGCGCCAGTTGGATGGAAGACGAGAATGCAGGCCCGCGCGGTCCGCGTTACCGCATCGGCCACGCTGCCACGCAGCATCCGCGATAACCCCCCGCGGCCGTGCGTCGCGATTGCGATCAAATCCGATTTCTCGCGGCCCGCATAGTTGGTGATCTGTTCGGAAATGCTTTCTCCGATGACGACGTCCGTGGTGACGGCGAACCCCTTCCGCCGCAGGACTTCCGCGGTCCCAAACAGGTATGCCTGAGACGCCGCGACATCCTTCTCCCACCATGGGAGAATACGATCGGCCGAGTAGTTCCCGTCGACGAGCTCAGGCTTTAGAACGTAAAGGAGTTTGATTTCCGCGTCGTCGAGCGCAGCCAGAGTCATCACCGGCGTCAAGACCTGCTCGGCAAGCGCAGACCCGTCGAGCGGAACGACAATCCTTCTGAACGCCTCGTGTACCTGCGGATTCAGATAGCTGGAGGGCGGCTTGACGACGAGCACTGGAATAGTGGTATGGCGAATCAGCGAGTCGGTGACGCTGCCAAGCGACAGACGCGAAAGGCCACTTCGCCCGTGCGAGCTGATGACGATGAGATCTATCTCGTTGCGTTTTGCGTACGACTCGAGGGCATCGGGCACTGGCCCCTGCTCAAGCGACACAGTCACCTTGTACTCGCCGGCGTTTCTGCACTCCGCGGCCAGGGCATAAAGCTCCGCAAGGGCGCTCTCGTGCTCTTGCCGCATTGCCTCCCCTGATAGCGCCGCCGCGTCCGGTGATGTGGCCATTCCAAAGAAGGCGCCGGTAGTGAGAACGCGAACAAGATTGACCGTTGCATCGCCCCGCGCGGCGACGCGCAAAGCGACCCGGATTGCCTCACGGTCGAATCCCGAGCAGTCGGTGGGGACCAAAATATTTTTGTACATACCCGCTCCGTAATTGACGTCCCTTCGTGCCGAGGTGCGATTGCACCCCTTGCGCGTTCAATCTCGGGCATTCGAAGAGGGCGGGCAGTCAGCCAATCGCTGATTTCCTGTGAGAGTTTCCCTGTCGCCCGGGCCCCTGGAGTCCCCACAGGAGGCCCTATGTAGGGGATTCGCCGCGATGAGGGGCGTGAAACCTCCCGGAAACTTCAGTCAGATGCGCACAAAGGTTGGGGCGAAGTCCGACAGTAGCACTATCCGGAGAATCGTATCCTAAGTGCGTAACCATACACTGAACGCACAATCGAGGATACGTACTATGAGAAAGACCTTTCTAATGGCGACAGCGGCGATCGGATTCGGCGCAACGGCAGCAGCAGCACAGGGACCGTCCGCAGTCCGCCTGCGTCTTGAGCCGGGAAGCGAGATCATCGTGGAAGGGACATCGACGATGCACGACTTCCACTGCAAGACCAACAAGATCATGGCGTACGTCGATGTAGATCCTGGCTACACCAAAGACCTCACCAAGATCGCAAAGCCGATCGTGAGCGTGAAGGTCAACGTCGTGGTGAGGTCGCTTAAATGCGGCAACGGCCAGATGGATAAAAACCTCTATAGTACGCTGAACGCGGACAAAACTCCGATAATCACCTACACGTTGTCGGGCTACGACGTCCTCAATGACTTGTCCGCGTCGTTTGCCGCGAACACCAAGGGAACGCTGAAGATCTCCGGCACCGAGAAGCTGGTCGACATGAAGGTCAATGCCTCGCGCCTCGCCGAAGGAAAAGTGACCGCTGAAGGCGAACAGACCCTCCTCATGACCGACTTCGGAATCAAGCCACCCTCATTCATGCTGGGAACGCTGAAGGTCGGGAATCAGATCAAGGTGAAGTTCAACCTGAATGCAGGCCCCGAAATGATCGCGCAGCTCACAGCCGCGACGCAACGATAACAAGTAGCAGCTCCATCAGCCGCAGCTCGACTTCAACACTACCTGGAGATCCCCATGAAAGCCTTTAGCGTTACTCTCGCCGCTGCTTCCGCCGCGATGCTGATTCTGGCGCCGCGCTCCGAGGCACAGGCGACGAGCAGGATGACCGCCTCGATCGCAAGACCGGAGACGACGTCAATCACAGGATTCGACGACATCACGATCGCAAAGGCCGAATCGGCCACGATCGACACCGTCAAGAAAATCGCGGCGATCAAGCCGAATAGCGCGTTTCTCTCGATGGCGCCCACGGTCGAAGTTCAGAACTATCGTCCTGAAGACAAGCGCGGAATCAACGTCTTCGAGGCGCCGAAGGACGAAACGGTTCCTTACACGGGCTTCAAGCTCCAGTGGGGCGCTGCCTTTACACCGTCGTGCATTTCCACGGGCTTGAGCTGCCGAACGATCAGGACGGCGTTCCCTTCATCACCCAGAAGCCGATCAAGCCGGGCGAGACGTTCGCATATGAGTTCACGGCACCAAATCCCGGCTCGCACATGTACCACTC
>JBBQFZ010000101.1:0-9372 GCA_038322455.1 Gemmatimonadales bacterium
CCAACATCCGTTGTTCTAACCGAGTAGAGCACCCATCGTCCGTCGGGAGATATCTGCGGATCCCCGACGCTCTTGACCGCGGCGAAGTCGTCGAAGGTCATCGGGCGCTGCACGCGCCCCTGTGCGGAGAGATCGACGGCCAGCACTACGCCAGCCGCCAACAATAAGCCCATTCTCATTTGTGCTCGCGTGAAGTGGTCGTTATTGGGGAATCGGGATGTCGTTCCACAGCGCCTGGTCGAACGTGCCCGCTGGAATCGGCTCATTTATTCGCACGTTGGCGTACTGTTCGCGCCAAACCGGACGGCCGTTTCGAGTGACCAGGAATTCGGTTGGAATCTGGAACCCCTGAATATCCTTGTAGTTCTGGACGTGGATGTCGCTGACGATCGTCCGCTCCCCGCTCTTGTTCCGCTGGATGAAACGCAGCAGGACCAGACGCTCCGCGTCGACCCACATCTGGTTGGAGGTGGAATCTCCGAGCTTGGCTCCGATTACGTATGCCGGGTGCCCGTCCCACTCATCGGTCCGGATCATCTCCATGTCAACGCCCAGCGAATCGAGCCCCTTCATGATGGCAGCGGTCGGGGCCGCGTACACATCCGCCGTAAGGAGAAGAAGAGGGTTGATCGACGGACGCAGATCGACTCGAATCCCGTTGTCGAACGAAGCGACCTTATCATTGGCCTGCACCAGACCGCTCCTCGTGGTGATCGGGAGGAATGCGATCCTTAGCTTGCCGGGAACCTCCAGATACTCGTACCACTGAGAGTGCTGCTCCTGTCCATTGGTCGAGTAGGCAGTGTTGTTCTGCAGAAAGCTCATCGTCTTGAGAAACTTGCCGCCGTACACGTCGCGCATCGCGCGCACGACGGCGGGCCCGCTGGTGAGGCGAGCCGATGAGGATCTCGCCGGAGACTTCGCCGTCGCGACCGGTGTCGAAGACGTAGCCGGGGCGCCGCTCTGGAAATAAGAGCAGCCCGTAACAGCGAGCGTGGCGAACAGGATTCGTGAGCGCGTCATTTAATCTCCCAATGCGGTGCGATACAGTAGACCGTTGAAAAGCAGCTTGAACGTTCCGTGCGGCTGTGAGCGGAAATGCGGATCGGGCCCGTACAACACAAGCATGCCCTTCCCCACCGGCGCCTGCTGAATCTCTGTTACACCATTCAGGTACTTCTGGCCCAAAGCCCAGCCGCTACGCAGCGGCGCCGGCCCATCCACCCATGCGATCTTTCCTGATGCCCTTCGCCTCGGCTCCAGGAAGAAGCGTGAATGCCGGCGCGCTTCGCATTCAGGGAGCCAGTGATCGGATTGTCTGGCCAGGAGCCGTGCGCGGAAGCGGCCGAGTCCTAAAATTAATAGTCAGGGCTTGGCGGTGCTCAGACGCACGGCGGAGTCGGCGGCGATGATCACACCGGTGAGCACGACTGCCCCTCCAACGAGTGTGGCCACAGTGGGAATCTGGCGAATGGCCGGGATGAACGCTCCAAGTATCGTCGCTCCCACGGGCTCACCGAGTACCGTGAGGTTGACGACGTAGGCCGGGAGAAACTTGAGCGCCCAATTCATCCCGGTGTGGCCAAGCAGCATCGGGCCGAGCGCGAGCGCAGCGAAAATCGCGATCTCTCTCGGCGGTTGAGGAGCGAACGCGACACCGCGTGAGATTGCTATGAGGACGAGAGTAATGAACGCGGCCGAATAGACGATCGAGACGTATGCCCAGATTCCAAGCGATGCCCGCAGTCGCCGTCCGATCGAGTAGTAGATGGCCGCCGTAACCGCGGCTGATATCGCCAGAAGATTGCCCTGGAGCACGCGGTTGCCGTCCGGCGCGACTGCGCCCCGAAGATCGGGGGCGGCGATGATAAAAGCGCCGGCTATCGCGATGGCGATTCCAATGATTTGCCGCTTCGACGGCGCCTCACGCAGAGCGACCGCCGATATCACCGCAACCACTGCCGGCTGAAGACTCACCAGCGTGACCGAAGCAGCGATGGTCGTGAGGTGAATGGAAGCGTTCCACGCCCAGAAATGCAGCGCAAGTGAGACGCCGCCCGCTCCGGCAAGGGCGACCTCGCGCGAATTGATGCGCTGCCAATCGCGCCATTCTCCGGTAACTACGAGGAAGAAACCCACAATGAGCAGCGAGAACCCGAGTCGCCATACGCCGATAACGACGGGATCGGCGCTCGAGAGGCGCACAAGAGGGCCGGCTATGGAGATTCCGAGGAGCGAGACGGCGAGAACCCAGTATGGATTGCGAGGCATAAAAAAAAAGAGCCGGCGCGTCAGCACCGGCTCCTTTTTCCAGACAACCTTACTCGCTCTTCTGCGTTTTCACCAGTCGCATCTCGGCGGCGGCCCGGCCCGCGTGCTTCAGGACCTTGTCGTCATACTGGTGGCAGTTCGGCGTGTTGCGGCCTCTCACGCATCCGTTGTAACGGAGAAGCGCGAGTCGCGTGTTGGGCGCGTCCTGCAGGGCCTGCTTGAGGATCTGCACGCCATGGCAGATGTTGCTCTCCACGTCGAACAGGTCAGACGAGCCGCAGCCCCATTTTCCGCTGTGGAGCGGCATCACCTGCATCAGGCCGCGGGCGCCGACTGAGCTGCGCGCGCGCGGGTTCAGGTCAGCATCTTCGGTAAGAAGAACGCCGACGAGAAGAGCCGGATCGATCTTCTCCTTCTGGCCCTGCTCGACAATCGCGTCGGCAATGCGGAAGGCGAGGGTACGGTCGTGTGTATACTGATTTAGCACCTCACCGATGCGGAACGCCTGCTCGGTGGGCTGCGAAGCGTCGACAATAGCCGCGGGCAATCTCAGAAGCTTCCCCGGGTTAGCATAGAGGGGATGCTGCTGCGAAATGGTCCAAACAGCACCGCTCACGAGCAGCGTGCCCAGCGCAAGAGCGTGGGAGACGCCACGTAGCGCCGCCTTCAATGGAGAAGACAGCTTCGTAGGAGGTGCATCCAATGGCCTAAGTGACTTCTTCACAGGTTCTCCTGGAATTAGTACAGCCCGAACGCGCTTAAATGAGCGGGACAAGCACTCTTCCCTTTTCATCGCGGTACGCCCGGCCCAACCGATCCGCAAAACCATGGAGTACTTCCATGTCCCGCTCACGAACGCGGTACTGCGCTGCGGTGGTCGGGAGTCTGTAAGTAGCGATGCTCTCGGTCGCCGGCAGCTTCTTCACCTGCATCCTACCCTTCACCAGCTCCGCTCCTCTGGGCTTGGCGAAATCCCACATTCTTCTTCCAATCTGCGAGTTCGTCAGCGGACAATCCGGATGACGCGCCCTTATGTACCGAATGAAATACTCATTGTCGATCAACTTCTCGTGCCCTTCGACCGGTGCGTCGGCCAGGCTAATCGCCGGCCTGTGTCCCGGTGGCGTATGCCAGCGACTGAGATCTTCGGCCTCGAGTGAGACGTGAATCTTGGCGCCCAGCACCGCCGCTATCTGTCGCAAAAGATCGAGCGAGACATTGTAGTCCTCGTCATGCTCGATATTGCGAATGGTCGAGGCCGACACCGGTCTGTCCATACGCGCGGCAACGTCTTCACGACGGAGGCCCCTGAGCTTTCTGATTCGCTCAAGCTCCCGCCCTATCCATTCAGGCATGACTGATTCTATTGTGATAATGCCACTGCTGAGATACGTATAACGGTACCTCTATTGACGAGTTCCGTCAAGAAATGGTTCTCAAACCGCTGTGGGTGGGCGGGAGATAAAACCATGTATGTGAGGAGATTTGGCGTAACAGCCTGCGATTACAGCACTTACGAATGGGGAGCCGACCGCGCGTGCGCGGTCAACTGTTTACGGCGACCTCGCGCCACTCCTACTCACCCAGCCCAAAACTCAGCATCTGCGTCGCCGCCTGCTCGGCGAACCTCAATACTTTGCCAGAATACGTGTGGCAATTGGGTGTGTTGGTGCCGCGAACGCATCCGTTATAGCGCTGAAGCGCCGTCGTCACCGATGGCGACCGCTTGATCAGATCGGCAAGGATGCTGGCACCGTGACAGATATTGTTGTCGATCGCGAACAGGTCGGCGGACATGCATCCCTTCCATTTGCCAGCATGAAAGGGCATGACCTGCATGAGCCCGCGCGCCCCGACCGAGCTCTTGGCACGGGGATCCAGCTGCGCATCCTCCGTTAGCAGCACGCCTACCAGGAGCGCCGGGTCGATGTTCTTCTTGCCGCCCTGGACTACGATCGAAGCGGCAATTCGCCGCGCGAGCACCGTGTCGCTGGTGTACTTGCGCAGCGAGTAGGCGACGCGTTTGACCTCCTCACGCGAGGCAGAATCTGTAGGCGCTGGCTCATAAAATTCGGTACCGGGGGCCGCGGCGGTCACCAGGGCGGGGGGCAGGTGCAAAAGATCTCCCGGCCTGACGAAATGCGGATGCGTCTGACGCAGCGTCCAGACCGTTCCCGCGGCAAGAAGCACGGCCGCGCCCAGCCCGCGAAGACCAGTCTTGAGTATCCTTTGCCACCGTGGCTCCGATCCGATAATCGGATTGCGCACGCGCACGTTGGTGAACGGATCTCCGGCCCGCGCCTGCCGCTTGTCCCGCTCAAGGTCGGCCATACGCCTCCCGGTTGCACCTCATATGCCAAATGCGGGTATGGAGATTGCCCTCCCGCCCGTGCCCGCCCCACACTACACTGAAGCTCAATGAAAGAGTCCGAAGGCCTTTACCGCACGTTCCGCTTTCTCAAGAAGGCGTTGATCGGAATTGCAGTCGTTCTGATTGGACTCCTTCTCTTTGGCTACTTCTTCTTCATGAGACACGTCGACGCTCCGAAAGCGTGGGCTTCGGCCGACCGCGAGCTGCAGGGGGGCATGCTTCATTATGGAGAAAAGGTGCAACGGCAAGCAAAGGTATTCATCCGCCGCCCCAGCGACTACTATCGCAGCGCCAATGGAATTCTCTACGCGACCAATGACCGGTTGATCTTCATTGGGGTCGCTCCAGGTGAAAAGCTGGCTAGCGCGGACGCTCCGGCGACGATCGTGAGCCAGGAATTTCCCAACGACACTCTGCTCGAGATGAATGGTCGAAGGCTCTATTTCCTCACCGCCCACGGTGTATCCGTCGCGCATCCAGGGGTTGCCCGTGGCGTATTCGCTGCCACCAGCGGTCAGGGTTCAGCGCTCGACTCGCTCGTTGACTACGTGAACGCGAGGCACGACAGCCAACGCGCCTCTGCCGCGAAGGAAGCCAGATTGAGGAAGGCCGTGGCCGCCCTTCTGAAGGAGCCGCTCTACTATACGGTAAAGCGAGGCGACGCCCTCTCTCTGATCGCCACGAAGTTCGACGCGACCGCAGATCAGATAAGAGAGTGGAACCAGATCGTCGGAGATCGCGTAAAGATCGGACAGAAGCTTTTGGTCAAACCCGCAAAGAAGTAGGCCTATCAACCACCGGAGAAGCACCAATGGACGATCTCAGACAGACACTGGACAAGCTTCGCGAAGAGCTCACCAACGCCGGGAAGCGTTTGGCCGACCTTGCCGAAAAGGGAAAGGCGGAGTTGCCGACAGCGGCGAAGAGGATCGATGAGGAGTATCAGCGCCTCCAGAAACTGCTGGACGCAGCGGTTGACAAGCTGCGCCCGAAATAGGATCAGCCGCGGCGGCCGACCTCAAACGAGGTGTGGCCTCGCCTCGTGCCCCGCCCTGTACGCCGAGAGGATTTGAATGTCCCCAACCGTCGGCGCGGCGATTGAATAGACAATTCCCAATCGCCAGCTCTCGTGAGCGAGGTGGTATCGACGGTAGATGATGTAGGGGGCGTCCTGGATGAAACGGCGCGGGGCTTCGTCCTCTATTTCCGAAAGAGGCTTGTCGGGGAGACAAATCTCAGGTGGTGGTTCGTCCCCAAACTCGAGTCTCATTACTTCGGCGCGCGACGTGATGAGCCAACATTCCATGGAAGCGCCAAGACTCGGGAGGGACCAAAGGCGGAGCGCAAATCTCGCCCCGCCAGGCACCGCAGTCCAGTCCGCTCAGGTCCTTGCGATCAGGGACAGCTGACCTCAGCGCCGGGAACTACTCCGGTGCCGATCGAGCAAGTCGTCGGAGTCTTGAGGTGGGTGGCGATTGCGCTCCAGTCGGCAGGCGGTCCAACGACGGCCGTCGCGGTGACAGTTATGTCCGGAGTGCCCTTGAAGCCCTGCGCCACACCATTGCCGGAGAAATAAGCGCTGTTGTTATCGGCCGCGTAGTTCTGTTCGTAGATCGCGAAGTTTCTCAGGTCCGACTTCATCGCGGCGACGTAGGCGCCCTCCTTTGCACTGGCGAACCTGGCGACCGCTATTCCGGCCAGTATTCCGATGATGACCATGACGACGATCAGCTCGATGAGCGTGAAGGCTTTCCTGGGAGAGCGCATGCGCAACGGGCTAGAGGGGTTGCCGCGACAGCAATGAGAAGCTCTAGGTTTCCCCCCTCTCGCACAAGAGCGGCTTACTTGCGAGGCGTCGCTGCGGCTCCTGCGACCGTAACCTTGAATAGCGGGAGATACTGCCCGTAGCCTTCCGCCGCGAGGCGTGATACGGGAACGAAGCGCATGGCCGCGGAGTTCATGCAATACCTCAAGCCCGTTGGCTTCGGGCCATCGTCGAAGACGTGACCGAGGTGGGAGTTCGCACCCGCGGATCTCACTTCGGTACGCGTGTAGCCGAGGAGGTGGTCGCTCTTCGTGGTGACGTTCGCTGCCACGAGCGGCCGGGTGAAGCTCGGCCAGCCGGTTCCCGAGTCATACTTGTCGAGCGAGCTGAAAAGCGGCTCACCGGAGACGACATCGACATAAACCCCGGGTTCATGGTTGTCCCAATACACGTTGTTGAACGGAGTCTCGGTGTCCGCGTGCTGAGTTACCGCGTACTGGAGTGGCGTGAGTTTTTTCTTCAACACGTTATCCGGCGGCTTCACAAAGCTGCCGTGCACGCTCGAGACGGGCGCCGCTTTGACGCTCGCGTCCTGAGAACGCGCAGTCGCTGAGAGGATGCAGAGTAGGGTCGCGGCAACACCGGCCACGAAAATCGCCTGGCGCCGATCGAACGTGGCGACAATGCTATGGTACGACATGGCGGGCTCCTGTTGGAATCGGATTCTTGACCTCACTATGATACGCCATTCCATCCAAAACGGTCCATTGGCGGCCCGTATTGCCCCTACCTCTTTGCCGCAAGATTGAGCTCGATCCAGGCCGCGAAGGCGTTGATGAACGTGCGAAGAAATTCCCGCGTGGAATCGCTGGCAAGATCGCCACTGGCGTCGAAGAGCTTGTCCGCTCCACCGATGTAGGCTTCCGGCTGCGCCATCGTGGGTACGTCAAGAAATACCAGTACCTGCCGCAGATGGTGATTCGCGCCAAAGCCCGAGAGATTGCCCGGCGACACGCTTATGACCGCGCCCGGTTTGCCGTTCAACGCGCCTTTGCGCGACGGCCGCGAGCCCACGTCGATCGCGTTCTTGAGCACACCGGGAACCGATCGGTTGTATTCCGGCGTGGCGAATAGAAGCGCATCCAGAGCGCTCACCTTCTGCCGGAACGTGATCCAATCGGCGGGTGGGGAACTTTCGATATCCGGGTTATAGTGGGACACGGCGCTGATGTCGACGAACTCAAAGGCCAGCGATGGGGGCGCCACCGCTACAATTGCGTTGGCGACTTTGCGAGTTAAAGACTCCTTGCGGAGGCTGCCGACGAAAATGCCGACTGTGCGCGTTGTAGACATGATGGTGTTGAGCTTGAGTAATCGTGGCGGATGAAGTGAGAGGTGAGTTATCGCATTAAAGACGCCGGGCGCAAAGGCGCGCGCCGACCATAGGCACCGAGATGCATCGTCAGTTCGAAGAGTCTTCAACGACTGCCGCGGGCGCCGCGTACAAGTGGCGTGATACCGCCGCCCCTCACCGGGCGCGGTGGCACTATGTACGGAAGTTACGCCTTGCGCTCAACATGGAGATGCGGACATTCACGCGATGACTGATGACACACGCGGCGGCGCCAATCAGACGGATGCTCTGAAGAATCAGTTGAGCCAGGCGGTGACAAAGTCCGGTGTCGAGCAGGAAAAGATTCGCGAGTTGGTGTGCGCTCTCGTCGATCACATGAAATCCGAAGGCGCCGAACCCGAGAAGGTCGTCATTGCCGTCAAGTCCGCGGTACTCGGCGACGCGACTGCGAAAGCGGCTCCCGATTCGGCGCACATCACGGAAACGGAGAAATTGCTCCAGCGCGTTCTCCGCTTGTGCATCGAGCGCTACTACGGCGACGCCGAATAAGCGGCGGGTCAACGCGATTGTCGGCGTCCGAGCTGGTATGCGGTGAACACATCCCTCCCGAAAGGTGCCAGTCCGGCGCGTCCAGCGTAGCCGAGGTGCGGCAGTCCGAAAATGTCCTCGACGGTGCGTAGCAGGGAGTAGTGGTTGTACGGTACGCGCGACACCGTCCCCGGCTTGATGAACCGTGACAGGAGCACTGCCCCAGTGCGGCCACCACCAGGTCCATTCACGCCTGGCTTGGGCGTATTCGGTCCCGGTGGCTGCTTACAGCACGCCGACGCGTCGATACTCAGCGCTTCATCGAAGTTGATGACAAGAAGTCCATCCGCCCGATAGGCGGGCGAGTTAACGATCAAGGGAACCCAGTGCCGAAGGAATTCGTCAGCTGACTCCAGGCCGCCGGGCTCTCCGTTTCTGCACGGCCGATCGTGTCCGTCGTGACAGAGGTTGGGAACGATGAAAGTGTAGTTCGGCGTCCGCTCCATCGACTGCAGGGCATTCTCGAGCTTCGTGAGAGGTACGACGTTCTGCTCGCACGTGGGTGAGTCGATGATTGCGTGGAAGTAGACGAACGGATTGTGCTTGGTCGCGTACTGATCGCCGGGCGTTGCGACCTCCGTCGGATCGGGAGCGCCAATGGGAGGATGGGCGCAGGTCGCGGATTCGCGCGCGGGGTCCTTCCCCATGTCCTCCATGAATGCGCCCCACGATAGATGCTTCTTCTCGAGCTGATTGACGATTGTGGAGACGTGCGCCGGATAAACACACCCGTCGCCTATCGGCTGCCCGTCACGGGCGATGCCGGTCTGGACAAAGTCATCGAAGCTCGGGCAGTCTATCTGGGTTTTGTGCGTCGGTGCGACGCCCGAGATCATTGCCAGATAGTTGCCGAGACTGTAGTGCGCGACGCCGTAATACTGACGAAGAAATGCTCCCGCTTTCCGCAGCGTGTCGGCCAGGTACGGCGCGCGCGAATGCGCATTGAAAGTCGTGTCGAATCCCTGGTTTTCCAGGACGATCACGAAGACGTGCCGAATCGGTGGCGGCGCTGCGCGGCGTTGC
>JBBQFZ010000102.1:0-9078 GCA_038322455.1 Gemmatimonadales bacterium
GGTGTTGAAATAGCAGGCGAGAATGACCTCGCGCTTCTCCAGCTCGGTTCTATCCATTGTCTCCCGGGCCGGACCATTCTTGGTTCCGAATACGGTGGACATCGCCTGTATGTCACGCGCGCGCGCGGCGAGAAGAAACTGATCGACCGCGACCTGCGAGCTGACGGCTCCGGTAACCTGGCCGTTATTTGACACGCTATGCGTAGCGCTCGAACAGGCGGCGAGAAAAATTAGACCAGCGACTATTCTGAACGACACTATAGGTTTCTCCACGGGGAATTGAGCTGCGACCTAGGGACGGTGACAATGCGGGCAAAGCAACAACGCCTCTATATCAATATTGACCATATCGCGACGCTGCGGCAGGCTCGGCACGGAACCGAGCCCGATCCGGTGGAAGGCGCGGTCGTGTGCGAGGCGGCCGGCGTGGATGGAATCACGGCGCACCTCCGCCAGGATAGACGCCATATGCAGGACGGCGACATCGAGAGATTGAAGACGAGGGTCAAGACCTACTTCAACCTCGAGATTGCGTGCGTCGCGGAGATGCTCGAGCTCGCCCGGCGGCTCAAGCCGGAGCAGGTCACCCTCGTCCCCGAGCGAAGGGAGGAGATCACGACCGAAGGCGGACTCGACATCACCAGCGATCCCGCGCGGATCAGGAACGCGATCGAGGCCCTGACCAACGCGGGAATCAGGCTGAGTCTCTTCATCGATCCGACGCGGGCGGCAGTCGAGCAGTCGGCTAAGCTTGGCGTCCCCGCCATCGAGCTTCATACGGGGAGCTACTCTCACGATCCGACGGAGCAAACGCTCGACGCGCTCCGCGACTCTGCGCGCCGCGCCGCGGACCTGGGACTCGCGGTGCACGCCGGTCACGGCCTCAACCTTCAGAACGTCGGCGCCGTCGCGGTAATTCCGGAAATCGAAGAGCTGAACATCGGCCACTCGATCATCAGCCGGTCCGTTTTCGTCGGGCTCGACCGGGCGGTGCGGGACATGCGCGAAGCGATGCGCACCGCTCGGTCGTCATAGTGGGAGCGAGGCTTTGACTGCAATCGCCGGACGGGCGACCTTTCCGGCAACGATCTGGAGAATGTGCTGATGACGACGCCGGGCCGGCTGCTGGATTTCTTCACCCTCGAGGCTAGTGAGTATCTCACTCGCCTGGAGTCGATCGTCACGCAAGGTGGAATGCAGCCACCGGACGCCTTGCGCTTCGCCGCTGCAGCGCGGGGACTCCGCGGAAGTGCGACAATGGCGAAAGCCACCGGAGTGTCCAGTCTCGCGAATACCGTCGAGCGAATAGCCGGCAGCGTGGTTCAGGGCGCCGTCAGATGGGAGCCGGAGCTCCAGCGCTCGATGGTCGGCGCGGTGGAAGATCTGAAGCTGTTGGTGCGCGCTGTCCGAACGTGGGGTGCGGACCAGGACGCGCGCGTGGAACAGAGCCTCGCACGACTCTCCCGTTTCGCGCCGACGCCTGTCGAGAGGAAGGAAGACATCATCCTGCCCATCTCGCACCTTTTTTACAATGATGATGGACAGCACATCGTGTACGTCGCGCCAAATCCCAAGACGCACTACGAGCAACAGCTGCGGGAGACCGGTGGAATAGGGCCGGGCACTCTCTCACCCGATGTAAAGCGCGTCCCCACTCCCGCACGCCAAGCGGCTACTGCTGCGGCGAAGACGCCCGCCCGCGGGCAGGACCTGCGCGATGCGCTGAGCTCGAGTCTCGCCGCGATGCGGGGGCTCGAGACAAGGAATTCGGGACCTCAGCCGCCCGCGACTGAACTGGTTCCAATCCAGAATCTGCTGTACAGGGGACGGAGCGCCATCGAGCGCGCGGCCGAGATTCGCCGAGCGTTGAAGAAGGCGGGCAACGCCCCAACGCGCGCGCTCGTCGACGAGCTCGTCGACCTCGTAGAGCTCGCCTCGACCGAGTAGCAGTTGAAGCCAGGATGGCGCGCCGCGCTCGGAGGCGTGCTGAGTCTGGCGCTCATCTATTGGACGCTGCACGGGATCTCGCCGTCCGCGGTAGCGGAGCGCCTGTCGCATGCCGATCCCCTCCTGTTCATCGCGTCGATGTTCTGCGCGACAGCGATTTTTGCGCTGCGCGCGCGAAGGTGGCGGACGATTCTCGAGCCCGTGGTGGGAATGATCCCATTCGGGCCGCTCTGGCGCGCGACCGCGATCGGGATGATGGTGAACAACGTCGTACCCGCGCGCGCGGGCGAGATCGCGCGCGCCTACGCGCTCACCAAGGAGACACCGGTTCCATTCCCGACCGCGCTCGCCTCTCTCGCGGTGGATCGCCTCTTCGACGCTGTCGTGCTGCTCGTTTTGGCGGCGCTCGCGCTGCTGGATCCTGCGCTCTCGAGCTCGCAAACTCTCGCGGGCCGCCCGCTGTCTTCATTCGCCGCCGGTGCCGGTGCCGTCGTGCTCGTGCTGCTCCTCGGTCTCTACGCGCTCGTGTTTTCCCCTTCGGGACTACTCAGACTATTCGAGCTGTTCGCGAGACGCGTGTCTCCTTCCGTCGAGGAGCGCGGTCGGCGCGTGCTCGAGACTTTCATTCAGGGCCTGAGCGTGCTGCGTCGTCCCGCGCACTTCGCCGCGGTGCTTGGATGGTCGCTCGCACATTGGCTTTTGAACGCCGTCGGATTCTGGCTGGCCTTCAAGGCTCTCGACATCGGCGCGCCGTTCTCGGCGGCGCTCTTTCTACAGGCATTCATCGCGCTTGGTACGGCGGTGCCCGCGCTTCCCGGATTCTTCGGAGTGTTCGAGTACATGTCGGTGCAGGGGCTTGGTGTTTACGGAGTGGGCCAGCAGCAGGCGGCAACCTGGGCGATCGGGTACCACCTCTTCTCATTTATTCCCATCACCCTTATCGGCGCCTACTACTTCTCGGTGCTGGGCGTGAAGCTGCGCAACTTCAAGGCATCTACCGAGCCTTCTGAGTGAGCGGGCGCGCGGCACGCATGCTGGCGCAGGCCAAGATCAATCTCGCCCTGCGCGTCTTCGGGTTGCGACCCGACGGATTTCACTCCATAGAGACCGTTTTTCTCCGTCTCGAGCTCGGCGACGAAGTTGAAGTACGCACCACACGGGGAGAAAAGTCCGTCCACTGCTTCGAGATGCGCGACAAGCCCCCGAGCGAAAACCTCGCTTATCGGGCGGCGGAGCTGTATGCCAGGGAGACCGGATGGCCAAAGGGATTCGAGATTGAAATCGTAAAGAACATTCCGATCGGCGGCGGGCTGGGAGGTGGGAGCGCTGACGCCGCTGCCGTCCTCCACATCCTCAATACGCTCGCGACGACTCCCGTTCCGGCTGAGATGCTGCTCGGGATGGCGGCGGAACTCGGCTCCGACATTCCTTTTCTTGCTGGGGATCAGGCGATGGCGATGTCATGGGGGCGCGGCGAGAAACTGCTGGCACTGAAGCCTTTACCGCCGCGCGAGATAGAGCTGTACTTTCCGCCATTGGGCGTGGACACCGCCCAGGCATACGCGATGCTCGATGCCGATCGGGGTGAGTACACCGGACCCGGCCCCGAGCTGACGGCGGAAATGTTTCGCGACTGGGATTCCGCGGCGCGACACTCGGTCAACGACTTCGAGGCGGTGATCCGCCCACGCCGGCCGGAAATCGACGCGCTGCTCTCGCGCGGAGAGAAGCACGGTGAGTTCTACCGAATGAGCGGGTCCGGATGCACCGTGTTCAAGGTGGCGGGAGTGAACACTCGATCGGCGATTTCGGGAGCGGCGTTCCCGCAGGCCATCCTGCCAGAAGGCACGGAAAGGATATTTACCCGGACGGCATGGAGCGTTGTCCCGGTGGAGCTTCTGGACTAGCTTTCCGTTCCCGCTGCCCCTTCGTCCAATGGCAGGACATCGGTCTTTGGATCCGGTAATGGTGGTTCGAATCCACCAGGGGCAATTGACCTAAGTCCCCATAGTCACTTAACTTGTAAGGCTGCATGGACGGATTATCCGTACCCGCTCATGGCTTCAAGCTCATCGCCGGACCCGGTAACCCGGATCTCTGCGCTGAGATAGCGCAAACTCTGGACGTTCCGTTTTGCAGGACGACGGTCACCAGGTTTGCGGATGGCGAGATCTTCGTTCGCATCGATGAGAACGTCAGAGGCAACGACGTCTTCATCGTGCAGCCGACCAACCCGCCGGCCGACAACATCATGGAGCTTTTGCTCCTGATCGATGCGGCGCGCAGGGCTTCGGCGGCGCGGATAACGTGCGTGATGCCCTACTACGGGTACTCGAGGCAGGATCGGAAGGACCAGCCGCGGGTGGCAATCGGTGCCAAGCTGCTCGCGAACATGATCGTGACGGCCGGCGCCAATCGAGTCCTCGGATTGGATTTTCACCAGCACCAGCTTCAGGGTTTTTTCGATGTTCCGGTGGATCACCTGTACGCGGCGCCGGTTTTTGTCTCGCATTACAGAAAGAAGAATCTGCACGACCTGGTCGTCGTCGCTCCCGATGTAGGATCGGCAAAGATGGCGCGCGGATTCGCGAAAAGACTCAACGGCTCGCTGGCAATTATCGACAAGCGGCGACCAAAGGCGAATGTGTCGGAGGTCGTGAACGTCGTCGGTGAGGTGGAAGGAAGAGACTGCTTGCTGGCGGATGACATGATCGATACAGCCGGCACGGTTTCCGAAGCAGCAAAGGCACTCAAGGATCTTGGCGCGCGCGATGTTTATGTATGCGCAACGCACGCTCTGCTTTCGGGGCCCGCGGTCGAAAGGCTATCGAAGGCGCCGATCAAGGAAGTGACGGTCACTGATACAGTCATGATCCCGAAATCGAAGAGGTTTGAGACGCTTTGTGTGTTATCGGTCGGCGAGCTTTTGTCAAAGGCAATCCGCTACATTCACAGCGAGCAGTCCGTGAGCTCGCTGTTCGAGCAGTAGAGGTTCAGATGGCTGAAATAACTTTGAAAGTCGCGAAAGAGTTCGCGGCTGCGGTTTTTGACTTTATCGAATGGGCGTTCGACAGGTTGTTCGCGCCCACAGGGAAGAACTAGTCATGGCAATCGTCTCATTCAACGCAACCGCTCGCGATCAGACCGGCAAGGGCGCGGCACGGACACTTCGCAGCAAGGGTCAAGTTCCTGCTGTGATCTACGGCCACGGCCGCGATCCGCTGCCCCTTTCCCTGAACGCCCGCGACCTCGACAAGATGCTCGGCCACATCCAGGCAGAGAGCACGGTCATCGAAGTCTCAGTCGGCGGAGCCACCGCCAAGACTCTGATCCGCGAGATCCAGCGTCACCCTATCAAGCGTCAGATCCTCCACGTCGACTTCCAGGCACTCGTTGCCGGTGAGAAAGTGACGGTGAGCGTCCCGATCGTCCTCGAGGGAATTCCCGAGGGTGTTCGCCTCGGCGGTGGCGTGCTCGATCAGACGCTTCGTGAGCTCGAGATCGAAGTCGATCCTTCGAACATCCCGGATCACATCGAGTTCGACGTCACCAACATGGTGATCGGCGACTCGGTGCACGTTAGCGATCTGAAGCTGCCCGATGGCGTCGAGGTCCTCGACGATCCCGAGACGTCGGTCGCCGTCCTGGCGGCTCCGCGCGCAGTCATCGAGGAGACCGCCGCCGTTGAGCCCGTCGAGGGCGCTGCTGCCGTCGGCGAGCCCGAAGTCATCGGCAAGGGTCTTGGCGATGAGGAAGAGGGTGAGGGCGAAGGCGAGTCCAACAAAAAGTAAGGACGTCGATCCTTTCTATGCGGCTCCTCGCTTTCGTTTAGTCTTTGAAAGTCATACTCGGCCTCGGCAATCCGGGCCGAGAGTACGCGGCGACACGGCACAACGTCGGCTGGTGGTTGATAGACCACCTCGCCGACGTTTGGCATTTCGAGCCGTGGAGCAAGTCCGGAGACTCCGTTGCTGCCAATGGTTTGGTGGCCGGGCAGAAGGTGCGCCTGCTCAAGCCGCAGACATTCATGAACTTGAGTGGCCAGGCGCTCAAGAATTACGCGCGCAGGCCGTTCTGGAGTCCAGCCAAGGATTTACTCGTCGTCGTCGATGAGGTGCAGATCCCCGTTGGCCGCTTTCGGATCCGGGCGCGTGGCAGCGCCGGTGGTCATAACGGGCTGAAGAGCGTCGAGCACGCTCTCGGCATGCAGGAGTACCCGCGGTTGCGAATTGGCGTCGGGCCCAGTGAGGAGCGCAAAGGAGTTTACGGCGACCTGGCCGATTTTGTTCTCGCGCCGTTTGCGAGGGATGAACGTGAAGACGTTCTGAAGCTGCTGCCGCCGCTCACTGCCGCGGTCGAGAGCTGGTTAGTTGAAGGGGTAGAGAAGGCGATGAACCTCCACAATCGCGCGGGTTCGGACTGAGGATTGAGGAGGGGACCGAGGGCTTTAACTAACGGCATTTATAAACGCGGACTGATTGAGGATCGAGAACAGTCGCGACCCCAAATCGCGGACTCCCGCGGTTGTCCGCTATCCTCAATCAGTCCGCGTTTATAAATGCACTTGGTCAGAGCCCTCGGTCCCCCGCATTTTGGTCATCAGCCTTCGGTCCGCCTCACTAACTAACTTCAATCATGTTAAAGCTCGGCATCGTCGGTCTCCCCAACGTCGGAAAATCGACGCTCTTCAACGCGCTCACGGCTGCCAAAGCTGAAGCAGCGAACTACCCCTTCTGCACTGTCGAGCCCAACGTCGGCATGGTAGAAGTCCCCGACAACCGCCTTGGCGAGCTCGCGCGCGTAGTGCAGCCCAAAAAGACCGTCGCGGCCGTCGTGCAGTTCGTGGACATAGCGGGCCTCGTCAAAGGAGCCGCCGAAGGCGAAGGACTCGGCAACAAATTCCTCTCGAACATTCGCGAGACGGATGCAATCGTGCACGTGGTGCGCTGTTTCGAGGACGAGGACGTGACGCACGTCATGGGCGCGGTCGACCCGGTGCGCGACCGCGAGGTGATCGAGTTCGAGCTGGCCATTGCCGACCTTGGCTCGCTCGAGAAGCGTCTCGACAAAACGCGCCGCTCCGCGCGCACGGGCGACAAGGACGCGGTGGCCGAGCTGCCGGTGCTCGAGAAGGCGTACGGTTTTCTGAAGGATGGCCGCGGCCTTTGGGAAGCGCATCTGTCCGCCGAGGAGAAGGCGGTGCTCGCGCCTCTCACCCTGTTGACCGTTAAGCCGGTGCTCTACGCCGCGAACGTGAGCGATGCGGAGCTCGCGGGAGAGGAAGGTCTCTACCTCAAGGCGTTGCGAGAGGCGGTGAAAAAGAGCGGCGAGCAGGCTGACGTGGTTCCCTTCTCCGCCAAGATCGAAGCCGAGCTGGCGGAGCTGCCACCGGAGGACCGCGCGGACTTTCTCTTGTCGCTCGGACTCGAGTCAGCCGGACTCGATCGGCTCATTCAGGCGGGATACAAGCTGCTCGGCCTCGAGACCTACTTCACCGCGGGCGAGCAGGAAGTCCGCGCGTGGACCATCCATCGCGGGGACACGGCGCCGAAAGCCGCCGCCGTCATTCACACCGACTTCGAGCGCGGCTTCATTCGGGCCGAGACCGTCTCGTACGACTCCTTCGTCGGCAACGACGGATGGAAAGGTGCGCGCGAGAAAGGAGCCGTGCGATCGGAAGGAAAGGAGTACATCGTCCAGGACGGCGACGTACTCCTGTTCCGATTCAACGTCTAGCGCTCAAGCAACAGGCTGCCGGCGGGTTCCCGAACGCGGGCGCGGACGCGGTTAATTGGCCGGGTGAACCTGGTCGCGGATCTCGCCCCCTCCATTCAACGATGTGTGAACGTTGACGTACACGTTGCCGTTGTTGAACAACGTTCTCAATGAGTCGAGCGAGATGTTGGCGTTGTTTGCATTCGTGATGCTTCCGTGCCCAACCTCTCCGTTCACGGTACCCGTCGCGACGTTTGGCAGGAAGAGATTGATGATCACTGGTGCATTTACACCGGCGGCGGCGGGACCGTGAATGTGCGATGCAACGACGCCGGTCATTCCCGTAAGCGTCAGAGTCCAATCAATCTCGGTCGTGTTATCTACGAACGTGGCGACACCGGTGCCCGTTGTTGTCTTTGACGGAACTTCGTTAGCCGGGGTAAGGTTGGCGACGTACCGCTTGGATGCCGGCGCGGTGCTATCTGACCCGCAGCTTGCAGCTGCAAAGGCGATCGTGGCCGCTGCGGCGATTCCCACGACTCCACTGACAGTCTTGCGCATTTGACCTCCTGAAAGGCGCACGGTCCAAGCTAGGTTGATGGCGACATTGATCCACCCCGCCGTCGCGGATCACCGCACACTTACGGCGAGCAGTAGGTGCGGGGCGGTGAGCGTCAATCGGCTCCGGCTGGTTGATTCGGAGCGGCCGCCAGGGTAGGTTTCCCCTCTCACAACGGCCGCAAAACGCGGCCTCCACACCTTCCTCCCACTCCGGCAACCAGATGGGGGGCGGATCATGACCAAAAGGAGGATTGCCTAGTGCCTCGCACTTACGAGGCGGTGTACATCTTCGACTCTACTCTCGAAGACGCCGCCATCAACGACAAGATTACCCGCTTCCACGGAATGCTCGGCTCGTCCGGGACACCGGAGGTTCTGCATTGGGGGCGGCGTCAGCTCGCCTACTCGATCGGGCCCCGTGAGAACGGCTACTACGTGGTGTCCAAGTTCACCACCGAGCCCACCACCCTTCCCGAGTACGAGCGCGCGCTCAAGCTCGACGACGGTGTCATCCGCTACCTCATCACGCTGCACGAGCACGAAGTCGGTGCTCCGCCGCAATCCGAGGAAGACCTGGCCGCGGCAACGCGCCGTGACGACGATGACGACGACGAGGATTAACAACCAATGAGAAGACCACAAAAGAGCTGCCCATTCTGCGAGAGCCGCGTTCGCTGGGTCGACTACAAGGACGACCGCACGCTCGGACGCTTCATCACCGATCAGGGAAAGATTCTACCGTCGAGGTTGAGCGGCGCCTGCGCGCGCCATCAGCGCCAGCTATCGACTGCTATCAAGAGAGCACGCTTCCTGGCCCTTATCCCGTACATCCGCGGTCACCAGGCGTAGATGACC
>JBBQFZ010000103.1:0-9010 GCA_038322455.1 Gemmatimonadales bacterium
GCCGCCCGAGACAAGGAGCGCGGTGAACGGTGGAACGGCATCCTTGTGCTCGAGCGCGGCCGCGAAGAGGTGTCCTTCCATGTGGTGGATGCCGAGCAGAGGGATGTCGCGCGAGAAAGCCAGCGCCTTTCCGTAACTGACGCCGACAAGGAGGGCGCCGACCAGTCCCGGAGTATTGGTGACGGCGATCGCGTCGATGTCGTCGAGGGTCGTCCCGGCTTCCTTGATCGCGCGCTCGACCACCGGCACGATGCTCGTGAGGTGCGCGCGGGATGCAATCTCGGGCACGACGCCCCCGAACACGCGGTGGATGTCCTGGGAGAGGATGACCAGCGATTCCTGCGTGACGTCGTCGCCCGCCCCGTTCAGAACGGCGGCGGATGTCTCATCGCAGGATGTCTCGATGCCGAGGATGCGCGTCATTTGCGTTTCATGCTCCGCGACATACACCGACGGTCACTACTGGGTCCGCTCGGCCAGAAGCCTGTCGACGAGCGCGCGGGCGTCGGGCGAATTCCAGTCGGTGGCCGACATCAGCTTCCTCCTGATCACGCCGTCCCTGCCGACGATGAACGTCTCGGGATAACCGGAGATGTCGTAGGCCTCGGAGATCTTTCCCTGGGGATCGTGGAGCACCTCGAAGGTGAGCCCGTATTGCTGGACGAATGCGCGGATGGTGCCCTCGGTGCCCGGATCGTCAATGCTCACCGCGACGACCTTGAGTCCCTTCGACGCGTAATCCTTGTACAGCGCCTCGATGCTCGGCATCTCCACTCGGCAGGGCAGACACCACGTTGCCCAGACGTTGAGCATCAGAACCTGTCCGCGATAATCGGCGAGAGTTTTTTCGCGGGGAGCGGAATCGATCGTCTGCGCCTTGAAGTCGGGCGCTTTGCTGCCGAGCTCGACTGGGAAAAGCTCCTTGCGCAGATAGTGCGTCGCACCCCACGCGCCGAGGCATGCGACACTCAGAACCACACACGCGACTACCAGCTGCTTGCGGCCCGTCATACCTGCGTCGTGCAGCGCGCGCGCAGCTCGCCGATTTCCGCTTTGGGATCCTTGGCGGAGAAGATCGCGTTCCCGGCGACAAAGGTGTCGGCGCCGGCCTCCCAGATGGACTTGATCGTCTTGCGATCGACGCCACCGTCGACCTCGAGGAATGCCTTGCTTCCGTTCCTGGCAAGCAGCTCTCTCGCGCGCCGCACTTTGTCGATGGAGCCCTTGATGAACTTCTGCCCGCCAAAGCCGGGATTCACGCTCATCACCAGGAGCAGGTCGAGATCCGGGATCACCTCGCTCACGGCCGACAGCGGCGTCGCGGGATTCACTACGGCGCCAGCGCGGCAGCCGAGCTCGCGAATGTTGTTGAGCTGCCGCTGAAGGTGCGGCGACACCTCGGTGTGGATCGACATTCCATTCGCGCCGGCGGCGGCAAAGCTGTCGAAATAGTTCTCCGGCTCGACTACCATCAGGTGCACGTCGAGCGAGAGCTTCGTGAGCTTGCGGACGGACTCGATGACTTTCGCACCGAACGTGAGATTCGGCACGAAGCGCCCATCCATCACGTCGATGTGGATCCAGTCGGCCCCGCCCGCCTCGAGCATTGCGATGTCATCGGCAAGCCGGCCGAGATCGGCGGAAAGAATCGACGGAGCAATGCGAACGCTCATCCGAGCGTCACTCCACAAATCCCTGCATGACCCCGAGCAGTCAACTCGCTCGCAGCGCCTAGCCGTGCCGCTCTCAGCCCCCGGCCAGTAGTGTTCAGTTGCAATTTCAGTTGCACTACCGAGGGGCCGGCGGTGGCGGCGGCGTATAGACACCGGTATCAATGTGAATCACAGGCGGAGCAGGGAAGTGGGAGACGGTGAGGCTCACCGGCCCACCCGCCGAGATCGTCTGCCCCGCCGCGGGCAGCTGGCGGATCACCGTATTCTCGGGCTGGAGCGAGCTCGTGTCGCGCGAGATTCCTGCCACCCGCAGTCCCAGCTGCTCCACCATGGACCTTGCTTCGCCCATGGTGCGTCCGTAGAAATCGGGCATTTGGACGGTCGCGGGTCCTTTGCTGAGGACGATGTCCACGTTGCCCGGGAGGTCCATCTTCGTTCCCGCCACCGGTGAGGACGCGACCACAAGTCCCCGCGGTTGATCAGACAGCCGCTCGGTGACGCCTCCCATCGTCAGGCCGGTGTTCTCGATCGCTATCCGCGCCTGCTGCTGCGACATGTTCGTCGTTACGGGCACTTCCGCGGTCTTTTGCCCGCCGCTCAGAGCGAGCACGACATTCGTGCCGCGCTTCTGCCTGCTCCCCGCCGGTGGATCCTGCTGCAGGACGACGTTAGCCGCGATGGTCTTGTGAAATCGCGTCTCCCCCCGCGTTGCGGGGTATCCCGCTTTCTGAAGCAGGCCGGACGCGTCCTCGAACGATTTGCCGACCACGTTCGGCAGAATCCCGTCGTCGGGAAGAACTTCAGCCGGAAAAGCAAAGAGAAAGATTACGACGTAGGCGATTAGGAATCCGCCGACGGCAGCAATCAGATAGGGGAACGCACGCCGAGGAGCGGAGCGCCAACTCAACTAGGCGACCTGCGCAAGCGCGCGGCGAAAGCGCCGTCGGTTCCGTGACGCTGCGGCAGAACGCGCAGCCGCCCGGCGTCGACCAGATCAGGCGAAACGGAATCTTCCGGCGGCGGCTCCAGAACCCAGCCCGAGCTCCCGGCCAGGAATGAATCGATCTGCTCGTCGTTCTCTTCGGGCTCGAGCGAGCACGTGCTGTACACGAGCAGCCCACCCGGCTTCACGACGCGCGACGCTGCGCGGAGAATTGTCTTCTGTAGCGCCGACATCACCGCGAGGTCCGAGACCTTCAGTCTCCAACGCGCATCGGGATGTCTGCGGAACGTTCCGGTGCCCGTGCACGGGACATCGATCAACACCGCATCGACGGGGCGAATCGCCGGATTGCGCGCGTCGGCGACGAATGGATAGATGTTGGTGGTCTCGAGGCGGCGCTCGTTGGCGAGCAGACGCTGGAGACGCTGGAGCGACTTGTCTCCCGCAACTACGGACCTTGCAGTGCGCGAAAGCTCGATTGCCTTGCCACCCGGTGCGGCGCAGAGATCCGCGACCTCGGCGGTCTCAGGAATCGCGGCGTATTCGCTGACCAGCGTCGCCGCGGGGTCTTGCACGAAAAACAATCCCTTCTTGAACGCGCCGAGCTCGGTGAGCGTGATTCCACCCGAGATCGCGATGCTCTCGCGCACGTACGGCGCCTCGGCGACGTGAACTCCCGCCTCCTCGAGCATTGCCTCGAGCTGCTCGCGCACGATTCCGAAGGGGCGGACGATGATCGGTGCTTCGGCGTTGTTCAGTGTCAGCAGCCGCTCGGTATCCTGCTCGCCCCATCTATCCACCCAGCGCGCGACGAGCCAGCGCGGGTGCGAGTACCTGAGCGCGAGCGCCTCGACGGCATCCGACGGCATAATTCCATTCGCCAGCTCGTCGCGCTCGCGATCAGTGCGACGGAGTACGGCGTTCACGAGCTTGCTCGCGCCGAGCCCGTGCCGGCGTTTGGCGAGCTCGACGGTCTGGGCGATGGCGGCGTATGCGGGAACGCTGCCCATGTTGGTGAGCTGGTAGACGCCGAGTCTCAGCAGGTCGATCACGTCCGGATCGAGACGCGCCAATCCGCCGCGCACGCGATCGGCGAGAATCGCGTCGATGCGGCCGCGGCCGCGCAGCATCCCGTACACGAGCTCGCGCGTCCAGCGGCGATCGCGCGCGTCGAGCGGAGCGATCCTCCTCTCGAAGGTCTGGTCGAGGAACTCACCCTTTCTGAGATCCGCACAGATCTCGGCCGCGACGGCGCGCGACGCGGTTACGGCGCTGGTTGGTGCGGCGGTGGCGTTCATGACCGACCCTCCAGCATCCCCGCAGTCGGCGACGATGGAACGGCGACTTCCCGGCGCGGCATGCGGCCCGCGAGATACGCGTGCCTGCCCGATTCGACAGCGAGCTTCATCGCCGCGGCCATGCGCACCGGCTCCCTGGCCGCCGCGATCCCGGTGTTCATAAGAATCCCATCGACGCCCTGCTCCATCACGATGCAGGCGTCTGATGCGGTGCCAACGCCGGCATCGACAATCACCGGTACGGACAGGCGCTGCTTGATAGTGCGAATCGCATAAGGGTTCAGCATGCCGAGTCCGGAACCGATGGGCGAGGCGAGCGGCATCACCGCGACGGCTCCCGCCTGCTCCAGCTTGAGAGCGGTGATGAGGTCGTCGTTGGTGTACGCGAGAACCTTGAATCCTTCTTCGGCGAGCGTCTTCGTCGCCTCAAGGAGTCCGACCGTGTCGGGCAACAACGTCTGCTGATCGCCGATCACCTCGAGCTTCACCCATTCGTTGAATCCTGCCGCGCGCGCGAGACGCGCATAGCGAATCGCTTCAGATGCATTGAAGCAGCCGGCGGTATTGGCGAGCAGAAAGAAATGATCAGGATCGAGATGATGCAGGATTGCCTCGTCCTTCGACCGATCGAGGTCCACGCGACGCACCGCGACCGTTACGACCTCCGCGCCCGATGCCTCGATCGCATCGATCATCTGCGCGTTCGATTCGTACTTCCCGGTGCCGACCATGAGGCGCGACCGGAACTCGCGGCCCGCGATTGTAAACGGCTCGGGATCAGTCAGAGTGGCGGAACCCAGATCGGCGGTTGCGCTCGTCATCTCAGCCACCTCCCACGAAGTGGACGATCTCGATCGCGTCGTCCGTCGAGAGTGGGACCGACGCAAAGGACGCGCGGTCGCGCAGGATCGCCCCGTTGCGCTCCACCACGACTAAACGCGGATCCAGCTCGAGCGATGAAAGGAGATCCGCCAGCGTCCAACCCGTTGGGATCCGGCGCTCCGCTCCATTCACCGTGAGAGCGATTTCCGCCTCAAATACCTCGGTTCCCATCATACTTGTGAAAGATAACGGCTGGCAGCTAGTTCGGAATTCTCGTCGCTCCAGATGCCCCGAATGGCAGCAATCCCGTGCGCCCCGCGGTGGACCAGCGAGCGGACGTGCTCCGGCCTAATGCCCCCGATCGCGATCACCGGAAAGCTCACCGCCGCAACGACTTCGTTGATGAAGGAATTCTCCTGCCGGGGAATTCCCGGATGGGTCTGGGTCTCGAATACGTGGCCCGCCACGCACCAGTCCGCACCCGCCTGCTCGGCGTCCCGTGCCTCCTCCGGGGTGTGAACGCTCGCGCCGATTCTCAGCGCGGGCGCGATTCGCTGGACATCGGGAACCGAAATTGATTTGTGCGTCAGCTGAACTCCTTGAACTCCACAAGCGAGCGCGATATCGACGCGATCGTTGACGATACACCAGCAGCCGGTCTGCTCGTGCAGCTCGAGGAGCGCCAGCGTGATCGAGAACAAGGTAGGCGTGTCCAGAAGCTGCGACCGCACATGAATCGCGCCTTTGTCTCCCAAAACGCGCATCACTGCCATCGCCTTCCTTAGAAAGCCCGGGCGCAGCATGATCTCGTCGTTGGTAACCGCGTGAATGAAGGGCAGCGCCGACATCGGTGCCTTCAGCGGCGGGGCTGTCACGCTCCGAACCTTTCGCCCACCGCCGCGCCGCGACCGCGCACCCAATCGTGCGCCGACATCCGGCTTTTTCCGGACGGCTGAACTCCGCTGACACGCAAGGCATCCGCGCCGCATGCGATGGTCATATCACCAGTTACTTCGAGAACCTCGCCGGGACTGCCCTTGACCCCGTCAATAACCTTCGGCCCGAACAGCTTGACGTCGCCCTTGGGGGTCGTGGTGAATGCGCCCGGCTTTGGATCGTACGCGCGGATGAGGCGGGATATCTCGAGAGCGCTCTTGCTCCAGTCGATGCGCGCGGATTCGCGGGTGACTTTGCCGGCGTAGGTCGCGAGCGCGTCTTCCTGCGGCGTCTCCTTCGCCTTGCCGATCGAGATCAGAGCCAGTGTCTCGATGAGGCTGAGTGCGCCCAGCTCCGAGAGCCGCACCTGGAGCTCACCGTAAGTCTCGTCCCCGAAAATCTTCGACCTCGCCTGGAGGATGATCGGACCCGCATCGAGCGCCTTGACGACGCGCATGATGGTCACGCCCGTCTCGGTAAATCCCTGCTGGATGGCGGCCTGAATCGGCGCGGCGCCCCGGAGTAGTGGTAGCAGCGACGCGTGGATATTGAGCGTGCCCTGCATCGGAAGGTCTATGATCTTCTGCGGCAGGATGTGCCCGTACGCAACGACGATCGAGATGTCGGGCTCGAGGGCGCCCAGCTGCCCCACGAGCTCCGGGTCGCGCGCGTTCTGCGGCTGGAAAAGCGGAATCTCCTCCTCGATCGCGATCTCCTTCACGGGCGACGGAATTATCTCGCGCGAGCGCCCCTGAGGCTTGTCCGGCTGCGTCACTACCCCCACGACCTCGAACCCTTCACCGATGAGCGCGCGCAGCGGCGCTGCGGCGAATTCGGGGGTTCCCCAGAAAAGAACCCGCACTACATCTCCGTTTCGTTTTCGTGGTGATGCTTGCCCTTCTCCTCGGCGCGCACCTTCCTGATGCCTCCTGGATACTCGTCCTTCGACTTCTCCCATTTGGTCAGCGCCGACTTGCGCTTGAGCGGGCTCAGGTAGTCGATGAAGAGCTTTCCGTCGAGGTGGTCGATCTCGTGCTGGAAGCAGCGCCCCAGCAGCTCGTTGCCCGACGCCTCGAACTCCCTCCCATTCTCGTCGATCGCCCGAATCGTCACCTCGCTCGGGCGCTCGACGTCGCCGTAGATCTCGGGAATCGAGAGACATCCCTCTTCGGCCTTATCCGTCGCCGTGCTCGACTCGATGATTTTTGGATTTATCAGAGCGAACTTCTTCCCCTCGACGTCCACCACCGCGAGCCTCTCCGTACGTCCCACCTGCGGCGCCGCCAATCCGATCCCCTCCGCGGCGTACATCGTCTCGAACATGTCGGCGATCAGCTTGCGGAGCTCGTCGGTCACTTCCTGGACGGGCTTGGTTGGCTTGCGGAGAACCGGGTCGCCCAGGACCCGGATGTCGAGGATGCTCACCCAGCGTTGATGTTGGAGACCGAGGTTGGTCTGTTGATGCGCGCTATCCTCCCGCGCTCGATTATGACGCGCGTTTCACCGGACTTGATGGTGACGCGATCTTCCATGCCGGCGGACTTGTCGTCGCCCATCTCCTTGATGAACACCACCTCCCCCACCAGGCCGCCGTTGGTCACGATCTCGTCCCCCTTCTTGAGACCGCGCACCAGCTCGTCGTGCTTCTTCCGCTGCGCCGACTGCGGACGAATGAGAATGAAGTAGAAGATCGCGAAGATCGCTCCGTACATGAAAATGGAGCCGATTATTGGATTGCTGGGCATGTATGAGTATTCGGGTGAGTGGCGAGATGGTTTCAGACGGGGAGCGGGGAAGTCGAGTGATAGCGCGCGAGCCAATCGCGGGACCAGGAATCGAGATCACCATTCCGTATCGCCTCCCGCGCCTGACGGGCGAGGGACAGCAGGAAATGTACATTGTGCACGGAGAGGAGGCGCAGCCCGAGTATCTCGTCCGAGACGAACAGATGACGGAGATAGGCTCGCGTGAACCTCGTGCACGCCGAGCAGTCGCAGTCCGGATCGAGCGGACGCGCATCGGTGCGGAACTCGGCGCGCTTGATGTTGAGCCGGCCCTCGCGCGTGAACAAGGCACCATTCCGTCCCATGCGCGTCGGCGCTACACAGTCGAAGAGATCCACACCTCGGCGGATTCCCTCTATGAGGTCCTCGGGAAATCCGACGCCCATCAGATAGCGCGGGTGCGTCTTCGGCAGGGCCTCGTTGACAACATTCAGCATCTCGTACATCGCATCCTTTTCCTCGCCCACGGATAGTCCGCCGATTCCGAAGCCTGGCCAGTCGTGCATGCCGCGTATCGTGGACGCCGCCTCGCGCCGCAGCTTTGGGTGGATTCCGCCCTGCACGATCGGGAATAGCGCCTGGGCATTGCGCGGATTGTCCGGCGGAAATTCCTCTCGCCTAGGCTCGTCCAGTGGCTGCGTCTTTTCCAGGCGCTCCACCTCGGCCAGGCAGCGCGCGGCCCAGCGGATGCTTCGCTCGCTGGCGTCGCGCGCGGACGCCTCGTCGGAGTGTCCGGGAATCACGTGGTCGAACTGCATGATCACGTCCGCTCCCAGACTCCGCTCGATCTGCATCACGATCTCGGCCGTGAAAAATCGGCGTGAGCCATCGATGTGCGATTGGAACTCGACGCCGTCCTCGTTGACGGTCCGGAGCTGCGCGAGCGAGAACACCTGGAATCCGCCCGAATCGGTGAGGATGGGGCCGTCCCAACCCATGAACTTGTGGAGCCCGCCCATCTCCCGGACGACGTCGTCGCCGGGACGGAGGTGCAGGTGATAGGCGTTGCCGAGTATCATGGTGGCGCCCATCCGGACGAGGTCGGCGGGGTCGAGCGCCTTCACCGTGGCGAGAGTTCCGACTGGCATGAACGTGGGCGTCTCGACCGGCCCGTGCGGCGTGTTGAAAACGCCGGTGCGGGCGGACCCGTCGGTGTGCTCGGTTCGAAAGGCGAAGCTGTTCACATCCTGAAGCTACTTTCGAATGGGCGCTTTTGAACCTGTGAGAAGTTGAAATCGCGGGTCGCTGCGCAGAGACTCCAACTCCGGGTCGGTGCGCAAGTTCGCGCCGGATGATGGCGTCGGGCCTGAAAGCACCTCGCTCAAAGCCTCGATCGCCCGGTCGTGCTCACCCACCATGGCTCCCGCAAAGACCACGCTTAGCAGGGCGACAGAGTGTTGTACCGCATCCTTAGATGAGCGTTCACTTCTCAGATAGGCTTCGGCCGCATCCATCGCTCTTTTCCTGTCACCTTTGAGCGAATAAGCAAAGCTCGTATAGAACGTGGCCTCGTCGCGGTAGCGCACTCCGTGATAGACACGTTGCGCGATCGCC
>JBBQFZ010000104.1:0-8871 GCA_038322455.1 Gemmatimonadales bacterium
GAAGAAGCTTCCAAAGCCGGGCGACGGACTGCTCGCGACGGTCGCGTGCGACGAGAAGGGCAGCGCAGCCTACGCGCTCGAGGCATCGATTTTCATCGCGGGCGCGGCGGTCCAGTGGCTGCGCGACGGACTCGGAATTCTGTACAACGCGTCGGAGAGTGAGAGCCTCGCGCGCAGCGTCGAGTCCAACGATGGCGTCTACTTCGTTCCCGCGCTCGTCGGGCTCGGCGCTCCCAACTGGGAGCCGAACGCGCGCGGCACGATCGTCGGTGTCACTCGCGGAACGGGCCGAGCGCATTTCGCGCGCGCGGCCCTCGAGGCGATGGCGTACGGAACTGCCGAGATGCTCGGAGTGATGGCGAAGCGCGGCAAGGTGAAGTTCGACTCGCTGCGCGTCGACGGCGGTGCGTCGGCCAACAACTGGCTGCTCCAGTTCCAGGCGGACATTCTCGGTATCGGCGTGGACAGGCCCGACATGGTCGAGACGACCGCACTCGGCGCGGCGGGTCTCGCTGGAATTGCGGGTGGGGTGTGGGCGGATGCCGCCGAGTTCATCGGGACGAGACAGTTCACGCGATTCACCCCGACGATGTCGGGAGAGCTGTCGGGAGACTTGATCGCGGGGTGGCAGCGTGCCGTGAGAGCGACGCTCGGGTGGGCGCGTGACCGCGGGCCCGAAGAACCGAAAGGTCGGGCCTCGAGCCGATCAAAGAAGAAGGCGCCTGGCAGGAAGAAATCTTCCCCAACCAAAAAAGCGGCCAAGTCCGCCCGGAAGCGTTAGCGATGAATCCTCTCGTTGGCCTGTCGCTCGTCGCTAACCTTGTTTTCGCGCAAGTCGCCGCACCGCACCAGGACGCCTGGTTCGGCATTGATAAACTCAAGCACTTTTTCATGTCGGCGTTCATCGAGAGCGTCGCTTATAGCGCGCTCCAGGCCGCGAAGGTGAAGCACCGCCCAGCCCTGGGAGGCGCGATCGGAGTGACGATGGCTGTCGGCGTCGCGCGCGAGATGCACGACAAACGGACGCCCGGAAATATCTTCAGCGTCCGCGACCTGACGTGGGATGCGATCGGAGCGACGGCTGGCGCGGTCATGCTGTCGCATACTATAAGATAGGGGCGAAACAGAACTTTCCAGGAGGCGTCATGCGCGCAAAGGCACTCGTCGTTCTCGGCGGTCTGGTTCTCACGCTCCTTGGCTGCAAGATGGAACCGGCAAAATCCGCGACCACGACCGGGAGCTCGACAAGTCGCGGTTCCTCGGAATCCGCGCTGATGCAGACGAGCCGCAACTGGGCGAAGGCCGCCGCGACCGGCAACGCCGACAGCGCGCTCTCATACTGGTCGGACGACGCCGTGGTGCTCGAGCCCGATCAGCCCGCCCTCGTCGGCAAGTCCGCGATCAGGAAGATGGTCGAGGGCAGCATGAAGGACCCGAAGTTCGCCATCACGTGGGAGCCGGAGCGCGCGATGATCTCCGACACCGGCGACATCGGCTACATGATCGAGCACAACCGGGTGACGTTTACGGATTCAACCGGTAAAGTCCGAACAGTCTTTGGAAAGGCCGTCACGATCTGGAAAAAGGATGCGAACGGCAACTGGAAGTGCGTCGTGGACACGTGGAATCTGAATCCGACGGAAAAGGTGTTCCCGAATGGGTAATTATCCCGCTTCGCGCAACCGCCTATATTGATGACGTGAAACCCCGCACAAAATTCCTCATCGGCGGCGCGCTGGTCATCGGCACCGCGGGCTACCTCGCGGCGAGCGCCATCAAGGACACCGGCGTCTATTACCTCACGCCGGGTGAGCTGTCCGCCAAAACGAAAACCGATCCGACTTTCTACGAGACCGGCGTCAAAGTCGGCGCGCGCGTGGTCAACGGCTCGATCGTCCGCGATCCCGGCGGGCGCCAGGTTGCGTTCAAGATGACCGACGGCGCCCAGACCTATGACGTCGTCTATCGCGGAATCACTCCCGACACGTTCGCCGACGGCGTCGATGTCGTCGTCGAAGGGCGTCTCGGTCACGACGGGACCTTTCGCGCGACCACCCTTCTCGCCAAGTGCGCGTCGCGCTACGAGAACGCCCCCGAGAAATACAAGAACACCCCGGCCTACAAGAAAGCGGAGCAGCGGGCGTGATCCTGGTTGGTGAGCTTTCGCTCTGGGTCGCTCTTCTCATGGCGGCCTGGGCAGCAACGGTATCATTCGCTGGCGGGCAGATGCGCCGCGGCGATCTCATCGAGAGCGGCGAGCGCGCGCTCTACGCCACGCTGGCGATGGTGGTCCTCGCGTCGATCGGGCTCTGGACTGCGCTCCTCACCCACGACTTCTCGATCAAGTACGTGGCGTCCTACACGAGCGCGAACCTCCCCAAGGTCTACATCATCACCGCCTTCTGGGGTGGTCAATCGGGCTCGCTTCTTTTCTGGGCGCTGATTCTCTCGTCATTCACAGCGATTACGCTCTGGACGAACCGGACGCGGAATCGCGAGCTGATGCCATACGTGTCCGGCACGCTCGCGCTCATTCTCGTTTTCTTTCTCGCCACGATCTGTCTCGGCTCCAACCCGTTCGCGCGGCTGGACTTCGTCCCGCTCGACGGCCGCGGACTGAATCCCCAGCTCCAGAATCCCGGCATGGCGATCCACCCGCCGAATCTGTATCTGGGCTACGTCAGCACTTCGATTCCGTTCGCGTTCGCGATCGCCGCGCTGCTGACCAGGCGACTGGACGCCGGATGGCTCGCCGCGGTGAGGCGCTGGGCTCTCCTCTCATGGTTCTTCAATACCGTCGGCATCGTGCTCGGCATGTGGTGGGCCTACGTCGAGCTCGGCTGGGGCGGATACTGGGCGTGGGATCCCGTCGAAAATGCTTCGTTGCTGCCGTGGCTGGTGAACACCGCCTTCCTGCATTCGATCATGGTGCAGGAGAAGCGCGGCATGCTCCGCAAATGGAATGTCACACTCGTCGTCTCCGCGTTCCTGCTCTCGATCTTCGGGACGTTCATCACGCGTAGCGGTGTCATCTCAAGCGTTCACTCCTTCGCGCAATCTCCGGTAGGGAAGTGGTTCGCCGGATTCCTCATCCTCGCGATCGTCCTGACGGCGTATCTCGTCTCGACGCGATTGGAGGATCTGAGATCGACGGCCGAGCTCGAGAGCATGGTCAGTCGCGAGGCGGCGTTCCTGTACAACAACCTCGTGCTGGTCGGAATCGCATTCTCCGTACTGTGGGGAACGCTCTTCCCGATCATCAGCGAGGCGGTACGGGGCAACAAGATCACCGTCGGTCCGCCGTTCTTCAACACGGTCAATATTCCGCTCGGCCTGTTGCTGCTCCTTCTCACCGGAATCGGCCCGCTGATCGCGTGGCGTCGGGCGTCGGTAGCGAACCTGCGGCGGCAGTTCCTCATTCCCGTCAGCATGGCCATCACCGTCGGCGTCCTTTGCTTCGCCCTTGGCGTCCACAATCTCGCCGCGCTTCTGTCGTACACATTCGGCGGCCTCGTCGTCGCGACGATAGTTCAGGAGTTCTCGAAAGGGGTGGGCGCTCGGCACCGCATGTACGGCGAGTCGCGCGTCATCGCCCTGCCGCGCCTTATCGCGCGCAATCGCCGCCGGTATGGCGGATACATCGTGCACCTGGGCGTGGTCGTGGTGTTCGCCGCGTTTGCCGGGCTCGCGTTCAAGCGCGAGTTCGATCTCACGCTAAAAGCCGGCGATACGAAGACGGTCACGGACGCATGGGGGCACCAGTGGAGTTTTGTGAGCCAGGGCATCTCGCGCTACAACGTGCTCAATCGTGAGGTGACGGCGATCGCGCTCGACGTGTCGCGCGACGGAAAGCCGGAGGGCGTCATCACCAGCGAGAAGCGTCAGCACGTAGACTCGCGCGGTGTCCCAACGTTCGAGCCATCAACCGAAGTTGGAATCAAGGGATCGTTCAGGCAGGATGTCTACGTTGTCCTCGCGGGAGTGCGGACGGTTGGCCTCGCGGCAGTTGGTACAGGCTTGCTCGGAGGCGCGCCAATTGACACCGCTGAGATTCGCGTCACGTTCAATCCTCTCGTGCGCTGGGTCTGGCTCGGCGGCGCGCTGATGGCGATCGGCGGACTCGTGGTGATGTGGCCCGCGGCCGACCGGCAGCGCGCGCAGAGTGGATACGCCGCGGTGCTCAAGCCGCGGCACGTGCGCGAGCCCGTGCCGGATCTGATCGGCGCATGATGTCATCCGCGCTCACCACCGCGATCACGAGCCAGCGATGAACGTATCGCGCCGGCAGTTCGTGCTATCGGTGCCCGCTCTCGGACTCGCCGCGGCCGCGTTTCCGCAACCGATCCGCGCCGCGCAGGTCGCCGTTCAAACTTTCAACGGACCGATGGCAGACGCCGATGCCGTGTACAAATCGGTTTCGCTGGCGGCCGTGCCCAACGCGAAGCCGTCGATGACGGACGGAGAGCGCGACGATCTCGAGCACCAGCTCCACTGCCAGTGCGGATGCAATCTCGACGTCTATACCTGCCGCACTACCGACTTCGCGTGCAGCGTGTCGCCGGCGATGCACGCCGATGTGATGGGGCTCGTCGGGGGTGGCCACGGCGCGCAGGAGATTCTCGCCGCGTTCAAGGCGGTATACGGAGAGAAGGTCCTCATGGCGCCGGTGCGGAGCGGGTTCAACCTCGTCGGCTACACCATGCCCTTCATCGCGCTCGGCGCCGGCGCGATAGTCGTCGCCGCACTGCTGCGTCGCTGGAAATCGCGCACACCTCCGAGGGATCCTGTCGCGACGTCTCACATTGTCGCCACCGAAAGCGAGCTCGATGCGCTCGATGCCGCCGTGAGCCGCGACGGATGACGGCGCTCCTCATCGGGACAGCACTCGCAGTCGCGTCGCTTTGCTTCGTTCTCTACCCACTCTTTCGCGCCGATGTCTCGGTGATTCTCCCCCGCGCGGTCGCCGAATCCAGGCGTCAAAGTCCTGCCGTCGACGCTCTGCGCGAGCTCGAGTTCGATCGACAGACGGGGAAGATCTCGGATTCCGATTACGAGCCCCTCAAAGCGCGGTACACCGAGCAGGCGCTCCTGGTGATGCGTGCCGGAAGTGCGCCCGTATGCGAGAAGTGCGGTCCCCGGCCAGAGCAGAACGCCGATTTCTGCTCCAATTGCGGGTCGACGTTGCTGAGTTAGGCCCCCGAGCGCGCGATCAAGTCAGCGCTCCCGTTGTGCCCTCGTTACTCCGCTTAAGCACAGCAATGGGAGCACGCCGATTGCGTTAGTTCCGTGCAAAGGGAGGCAGCCATGGCAGTGCGCGATGTCGTCGACGAGAACGGAGTGAGCTGGAAAGTGTGGTCGGTGGCAGCGGCCTCCTTCCATCCCAAAACGGCCGCCGAAGATTTCCTCGGGGATTACGCCGATGGCTGGCTCTGTTTCGAGGCGGCGAGCCAAAGACGGAGACTCGCGATGTTCCCGAAGAATTGGGACAAGCTCCCCGACAAGGGGATAGTCGATCTTCTCAAGAAGGCCGACATCGTCGGGCCGCGCAGGAATACGCCACCCAAGGCCGGCGAGTCCCCCAACGCCTAGCCCCTCCCAGGGCCCACCTCCCGCGGTTTCCAAACCTCAGTCTTGCAATAGTCGCTCGTCGGCTGAATTTTAGGTCCTCGCCAGGGGGATCATTTGGTAGGGTACGATTTCACGAACAGAGTGCGCGGCGCGCTGATCAAGGCGCGTGAAGAAGCGCAGCTCCGCCATCACGACCAGGTCGGTACCGAGCATTTGCTCCTCGGCCTTCTGGCCGAGGACGACACGCTGGTCATGGACGTTCTCGAGAACCTGGGCGCGCAGGGCCCGGATCTTCAGAACGCCATCGAAGACCGACTCGTCGATGGAAAGCCCAATCCTCGAGGCATGGGGACGGATCTCCCGTACACGCCGCGCGCGCGGGTGGTGTTGGATCAGGCGATAGCTACGGCGCACGAGTTCGGCGACGGATACGTGGGTACCCAGCATCTTCTGCTGGGAATGATGCTGGAAGAGCACGGCCTCGCTGCGCAGACGCTCGCCGCGGCTGGGTTGACCGAGCCTCAGCTCCGCCGCGAGATCGTGCGTCTTCTACAAGGGGAAGGCGTTGCGGCAACGATCGACGTCCCCGAGCGGCAATCGGACTTTCAGGTCCCGCTCAGCATCGCCGTCGAAGTGCACTACGGCGACGGATCGACCGCCAAGAAGATTTTTATGTCGAAGGACGAAGCGATCGGATTCCTGCGCGACCGATCGGGCGAGTAGCTACCGCTCGAGCTCCTTCATTCGCTTCACCGCGATGCGGATCGGAACGAAGGTAGCCGCCAGGCAGAGCACACCCGCCCCGCCGAACCCAAGCCACAACCCGGCAATGCTCGGGTGCGTGTGCAGTAGATGCGCGCCGGCATAGAGGTAGACAGGCCTCGCTTCGGCGACGATCACGAGCCCGATCAGCGCAACCGACGCCATCATCAGCACCAGCCCGCCGAACGACGTCGGAATCTGCGCCGCGTTCTCTGTGTTGAACTTGGGAAAGAGCGCGCCGAAGCCGAGCGCGAGCCCAGCGATGGCGAACGTCATCATCGTGATGGTGAAAACCGACACCGCCATCATGAACCCGCTCACCTCCAGCAGCACGTCGGTCGCGAACACGAGGACCAGCGCGAGCGCGAGCAGCGGCAGCGTCCCTACCCAGAACTTCGACCAGAGCAGCTGTCGCATCTCGAGGGGACTCGATCTCAACAGCCAGAGCGTACGGCCCTCGAGACTTATTCCGGGGAAGATGAAGCGCGCGGCGATCGACGCGAGAACGAATCCCGCCAGAATGAGATTTACGAATGGAATCACATTGGCGAGGAAGAACGTCACCCCCTCACCACGGAGCGGAAGGAACTTGATGTTGAACACGTAGACGACGACGAGCACCGTGAGCAGAATGAGCTGCGACCATTGCGTGGTATCGCGGAAGAAGAGCCGCATCTCCTTCAGCACCAGCTCTCGGCGCAGCACGCCCCACGGAGTCAGCAGCCGCCCGATGAGACGCCCCGCGCTGCCCTGACGCACGAGCCGCTCACCGCTTTCCTGCGCCTTACTGAAGCCTTGCGTATACAGCCAGCGATGAAGCACGGCACCGAATACCACGGCGACGGCGGCCGTCGACCACAGGAGATAGAAGGGAAGCATCTCCGGATCATTTTTCAGCCACGACATGATTCCCTGCGCCGCCCATTCGCTTGGCATCCACGGCGATGTCGGAGTCCGAAGGGCCGAGATGAACCCGACGAGCGACCGGAATCCCTCGGGGCGCGCGAGCCGCTCCGGGCGCACCAGTCGAAAGACGAGCACGACTCCAGCGGCCGCAAGAACGGCGATGACGCTCAGAATGTCCCGCGTTCTGCGCGCGGGGAAAATGTTCACCAGCAGCAGCGTGATCGCGCTTCCGATCGCGGCGGGAATGAAGAGGAAGGGAAGCATTGCCGCGATCGCGATGAGTGGATAGAGGAACCCACCCTCATAGCTGATCCCGTACGCGGTGAGCACCGGTGTAGCGACCAGCACCACCATCCAGCTCGAGTGCGCGGTCGTCTCCAGCAGCTTCGCGCCGTACAGCCGAAGCCAATCCACCGGCGCCGCGACCAGCAAATCGAGATCTTTCGCCAGGAAGAAGCTCGACAGCGCCGTGACGACGTTGGACAGAATGAGAATTCCGAACAGACTCACGAGCATCACCCCGAGAAGCTTTCCGGCGAGCAGCGCGCCGATCTCGGGAATGCCGTGGAAGTAGCGCAGCAGGCGGTAGAGCAGCCCGAACACGAACACCCAGAACAGTCCGCCCACGAGCGTGAACAGAATCAGACGGCCGGACTTGTTCTCGGTCTTGCCGAGCGGTCTCGCCCGCACCGAGATGATCTTTGGCGAGAGGACGTGCAGGAGGCTCGGGCTGTCGCGCGTCTCCGGGGCCGGCACACTCATCGGCGGTAAATCCAGCGCTCGGCTGGTCACGCGGGGCTCTGTCGCAGGCTACGCATCCAGAACCTCCATCGCGTCTCGCGCCGCGCGCTCGCCCGTAAGCTTGAGGAAGATCTCCTCGAGCCCTCCACCGCCGGTCGCTTCGTCGCGCAGGTCCTGAATCGTGCCGACGGAGCGGATCTTCCCCTGCTGGATGATCGCAACCCTGTCGCAGAGTTCTTCCGCTACTTCGAGAGTGTGTGTGGACATCATGATCGTGTGGCCGCGCCTGACGTACTCGCGGAACAGGTCCTTGAGAATCCGCGCCGCCTTCGGATCGAGTCCGACCATCGGCTCGTCGACGACGATGACGTCGGGGCGGTGAATGAAGGCGCTGGAGATGATCAGCTTCTGCCGCATGCCATGGCTGTAGCTCTCTACCAGCTCGTCGCCCCAGTCCTCGAGATCGAACAAGGCCATCAGCTCGCGTCCGCGGTGCTCGACCTTGTCTCCGTCCTGACCGTACAGTCCAGCGACGAATCGCAGAAATTCCGCGCCCGTCAGCTTCTCGTAGATGAACGGCCTGTCGGGGATGAAGCCGAGCTTCGATTTCGCCGCGAGTGGATCCTTTGCCAGGTCGATGCCGGCGAGGTGAATCGTTCCACTCGTCGGTTGAAGAATTCCGGCAATCATGCGCAGAGTAGTCGTCTTTCCCGCGCCGTTTGGCCCGAGGAATCCGAACAGCTCGCCATCGGGAACGCTGAGATCAATGGAATCAACGGCCGTGAATGAGCCGTATTTCTTCGTGAGACTCTTGAGTTCGATCATTTGGTTTTTGAGTTCTTGAAGGCGATCTCGAACGCGGTGCGAATCGCGGAGAGATCGCCGGCTCGTGCC
>JBBQFZ010000105.1:0-8775 GCA_038322455.1 Gemmatimonadales bacterium
GGACAAAGTGCACGAGGCTGGAGCCCTCATCGTTGGCGGACACACCGTGATCGACACCGAGCTCAAATACGGATTGGCCGTTACGGGACGAGCGCATCCGGACTTTCTCCTCACGAATGCCGGAGCAAGGGCAGGTGATCGATTGATCCTCACCAAGCCGATCGGGAACGGAATCCTCGCGACGGCCGCCAAGCGCGGAAAGCTTGCAGCCGAGGCCGAGCGGCCGATGCTCCAAGCAATGAAGCTTCTCAATGGCGCCGCCAGCCGCGCCGCACTCGCGGTCGGTGCTCGCTGCGCCACGGATATTACGGGCTTCGGACTGCTTGGGCATCTGTCACACATCGCGCGGGCGAGCAACGTCACCATTCGCGTCAACTTGGGTGCAGTTCCAATCCTTGACGGAGTTCGCGAAGCCGTGCGCGCCGGCTTCGTCACCGACGGCTCGAAGCGGAACGCCGAGTATCTGCGGGAGCTGGTGCGGTGGAAAACGGGGAACGACGAGGATCGCGCCATTCTCAATGACCCGCAGACCTCGGGCGGCCTGGTGGTATGTATCGGAGGAAGCGGGCCCGCTGACTATCTTTCACGCGTTGACGGATCGGTAGACATCGGCGAAGTAATCGAGCGGGGAGAGTTTGCAATCGAAGTTGCCTGAGACAGTTGGGGGTGGATGGGGCCTGGTGGCTTCCGTGATCTTCAAAATCACAGTGACCTTACTCCGTAAGGTCGGGTGGGTTCGATTCCCACACTCTCCCGCCACTCCGCTGGCAATCGCGATCCTGTGCGCGATCTCGTTGACGCCCCGCACGGGCGTCGCTCAGCAGCGGGATAGCGCGCGCGCTGGCATTGCGCCAAGGACTACGCCCGCTCCGACCACCGCTCGGCTGGCCCCCCCTCCGGATACCGCGGCAAAGCCGCCGATGACGCCGCGACGCGCCTTTCTCACCTCGCTGCTGCTCCCGGGCTATGCGCAGACGGTTTTCGGACGCGACCACGCCGCCATGCTGTTCACGCTTATCGAGATCGGGTCCATCGGAATGGCGCGCAAGTCGGCGCAGGATCTTGCCGAGGCGAGAAGTCTGGCGCACGACAGCGTCGTGGCGACTTACAAAGTGGACCCGACGACAGGCGTCGCTGTCATCGATCCGAAAACCGGGCTCCCGGTCCCCGACACTTACCTCGCGAGTCGCTTCACGGCTGATCGCATCAAGGCGCGAAAGACGCACTACGAGGACTGGATTGCGGCGATCATCTTCAATCATCTCTTTTCGGGTGCCGACGCGTACGTAGCGGCGAATCTCTGGGACTTCAACGCGAACGTGGGTCCCGTGTCGCAGGGCCCGTCGGTAACGGTGACGGCGAGCCTTCGCTTCCGGTGAGCAACTCCGCGCCAATTGGCGTCTTTGATTCGGGGATGGGCGGTCTCACCGTCGTGCGCGAGATGATCAGCCAGCTACCCAACGAGAGCATCATCTATTTCGGCGACACCGCGCGCGTGCCGTACGGGCCCAAGAGTCCCGACACAGTTCTCCGTTACAGTCGCGAGATCACCGCCTATCTGCGGGGCGAGGGCATCAAGGCGCTGGTCGTCGCATGCAACACCGCCACGGCACACGCGCTCCCTGCGCTCCGCGAAGAGTTCGATCTTCCAATCGTCGGCGTGATTGAGCCGGGCGCTCGCGCAGCGGCGGCGGCGACCAGGACGAAGCGCGTCGGCGTGATCGGGACGGCGGGCACTATCAAGTCCCGTGCGTACGAAAAGGAAATCGTCAGGCTGCTGCCCGATGCCCACGTGACGACGCAGGCCTGCGCGCTCTTCGTTCCGCTCGTGGAGGAGGGTTGGATAGACACCGAGCCGACCCGTGCGATTGCGCGCAACTATCTCGCGCCACTCGTCACAGCCGACGTCGACACCCTCGTCCTGGGCTGTACCCACTATCCGCTCATGAAGACCGTGATCGGCAACGTGGTGGGACGCCAGGTAAGGCTGATCGACAGCGCGCACGAGACGGCCCGGCAGGCGGGCGAGCTGCTACGCGAAAATGGAATCGAGAATACCACTCCAAACGAAGCTCGCTACCGATTCATCTCCTCGGATGCGCCCGATACTTTTCTCAGCCTCGGCCAGCGTTTTCTCGGCTCAGCGATTGATCGAGTTGAGACAATTACCCTTGGATGACCCGTCCCACTGGAGAAGCTCGAGTGATTCGTCGGTCACTCTGAGATAGGTCGGCGCGTCGAGCCATGATCCGGCGTTGGCGAAGACGCCGCCATTTTCCATTTTCTCGAGTGCGGCGACGTGCGAATGCCCGTAGACGAGCAGGTCGAGATCCCTGGATTTACCGAGCGCTTGCTGAGCAAGGCTTCGCAGACCACGCCCCTCGTCCCGCGCCCTGTACGTCCTGCTGGCGTTCGAGCTCCCCTGTGCGAGCCGGCTCGCCCAATCGGGATGGAGCATACGGAAAATCTTTATCGCGGTTGGATTTCGCATTATCGGGCGGACGAGCCTGTAGCCTCGATCCTCTTTATCCCGCAGGCCGTCTCCGTGCTCGATGCGCGATTTCCATCCCGCGATCGACCCCTCCCACGGACCGACGAGGTACGAGATGCCGATGTCTTCCCGGAGAACTTCTCCACCCCAGCAGTCGTGGTTCCCAGCGACCCAGAGAATCTCAACGCCCGCATCCTTTAGCTCGTCGAGTGCTGCCAGCGCGCGAAAGCTCCTCCGGGGAATCACCGTTTCCCACTCGAACCAGAAGTCGAAGAGATCGCCGTTGATCACGAGCGACTCCGCCTCGCCGGCGAGTCCGCGCAAAAAACCAACGAAGGATTTCTCTATCTGCGGACTTGCGACTCCGAGATGAGCATCCGATACGATGTAGCAGGGGCCCTTGAGCACGGGTCAAGTTAGCGCCCGGGCACAGCCTTTACAAAGCGGTCCCGGGCGAGCATTTTCGGATTTCCTCCTGACATGACCTCTGAATCCAAGCGTGGTACGTCTCACTCCGTCGAGTTCCGGGTAAGGTACGCGGAGACCGATCAGATGCAGGTGGTGTATCATTCGAACTATCTGATCTGGTGTGAGATCGGTCGAACGGAATTCATTCGCGCTCTGGGTACGCCGTACGCCGAGCTGGAGCGGCGGAACGTGACGCTCGCCGTGGTCGAGGCGAGTCTCCGGTTTCACGCCGCCGCGCGGTACGACAATCTGATCCGGGTCACCACGACGATCGGCGATGTGAGATCGCGCACGCTAACGTTCGACTACCTGATTGCCAACGCGGAGACCGGGGAGAGGTTCGTGACTGCCTCGACCAAGCTTGCCTCGCTCACCCGCGATTCGCGTCTGACCAAACTGCCGGAATCCCTTCTCGAGGTGCTACAGAATGCGGCTTCGTAGGAAAGTCCTGTTTGCATTTTTGAGTCTTTCCCTCGCCGCGGCTGCCGGCGCCCAGGACCTGAGGTCCAGAGTCGGATCGCAGGATGTCAATCTCTACGCGAGACTCCTCGCGATGACCGACACGCGGCAGCTCGACCTGCCTCTCGTCGAGCGCGCGCTAGCCGGCAAATCGAGACCTCTGCGCGCCGCGGCGACGATGTCTATCGGTCAGGTGGGACCCGATCAGGGGCGTACGGGGTCTGGGAGACTGCGCACGCTGCTGGCTGATCGCGATCCGACCGTTGGCGCTGACGCGGCATATTCTCTCGGCCTGTTGCACGACACAGTTTCGATCGGTGCTCTCAGCGCGGTGCTGAACGCGAATCACGAAGTCGCTCGTGAAGCGGCCTGGGCGCTGGGCGAAATCGGAACACCCGCGCGCGCTGCTATCAGCGCCGGGCTCAAGTCGCACCTCGGTGCAGACGTCGTGATGCAGCTCTTGCTGGCCGCCGCCAAGTTGCGGCCGGTGCCGATCGCCGACATCGAGTCATATCTTCGCGCCAGCAACCCGTCTGTGGTTTGGGCCGCCGCCTATGCCATCGCGCGGACGCGAGCGCCCGCAGGGGTTAGCGATCTCATCGCCCTCGAGTCCGCTCCAGCTGTCCGCGGCGCTCCTGAAGCGGCGGCTCGTAGGGCAGACACGGCTGGACCGTACATGGATGCGGCTGCGGCAGGACGCTTGGCGAGGGCGGAGATTGCGCGCGGACTTGCCAGACCCGCCGCCGGCGACTCACTCGGAGCCAAAGCGTTTGCCGTTCTCTCGCGCCTGGTCGCCGATCCGGATCCGCACGTTCGCATCAACGCCGTGCGCTCTCTCGGCACCTATGGACAGCAGTCCAAATCCGCGTTGGCGTACGCCACGCGCGATGCCGATCCAAATGTCAGAATCGCCGCGGCTCAGAGTTTTGGAACGGTGCTCACGAAAGACGCCACCGATCTCCCCAGCCTGTGGGCAGCAGACACCACCGTTGCTTATCGCTCGTCGCTGCTGGCATCAGCGGCACAGGCTGGGCTTAGACCGCCGGAGCTCGTCGCGTGGGCATCGAGCTCCGACTGGAGACTCAGGGCGGCCGTGGCTTCTTCCGGCGGAGACACGCTCGATCGAGCTTTTGCGTTCTCGCGCAACGCGCCGCTGATTCGCGATCCGGACCCGCGCGTGCGCGAATCAGCGTACGCCGCGATCGCCCCTTCATCCGGCATGCCCCTCGAGGATACCGTCCACGCTCTTCTCGTGGGCGGCCTCCGTGATCCCGATTTCTACGTGCGCGCCACGGTGATTGGCGCGCTGGCGGACAGACCTTCTGCTGCTGATCTTCCCTCAGTGCTCCAGAGCTACACGTTGGCTGCGCGCGACTCGGGCAATGATGCACGACTCGCAGCGCTCCAGTACGTCGGCGCGCTCTGGAAGAAGGATAGTGCTTCGGTGACTCCGGCTCTCCGTACGCAGCTCGCGGGACTTCCAGTTCCAGCCGATCCGCTCGAGCGCGCAGCCGGCAGGCGGATGGCGCTATGGACGCGATGGGGCGCTGTGCGCGCTACTCCAAGACCACTTGCCTGGTACGAGGACGTGGTGCGTACGATCGTGATGCCCACGTCGGCCGGAAAGGCGATCAATGCTACTATCCACACCGTGCGTGGACCAATTCGCATCGAGCTCTTTGGTGCGGACGCGCCCATCACCGTCGGGAATTTTCTGTCACTCGCCCGATCGGGCTACTACCGCAATACCCGATTCCACCGGGTGGTGCCGAACTTCGTCGCCCAGGACGGCGACCCGCGCGACGACGGGAATGGCGGACCGGGGTTCGCGATACGTGATGAGATGAATCGGCGTCGCTACGAGCGCGGAGCGGTCGGAATGGCGCTGTCGGGTCCGGACACGGGAGGCAGCCAGTATTTCATCACGCACTCGCCGCAGCCGCACCTCGACGGGCACTACACTGTGTTCGGCCGCGTGACACAGGGATTCGATGTGCTCGACCGGATAGTTCAGGGCGACCAGATAACGAGGATAGATCCACAATGAAGAGGGCGGCGGCTATTGCGCTCATGGGTCTTGCCTGCGCGCCTGCGGCAGCGCCCCTCCAGGGCGTTCTCGCCCCAGACCGGACACTTCCGTCGATCTCGATTCCCGCCGGGCATCGGCATCTCGTATTCAAGTGGGACTACCAGGAGGGAGATGTCGCCGCCCGCGGCGACGGCTCCATTCGCACTGCGGCACCCGACAGTGCGCGTCTCGATTTCTTTCTTGGCGGCGGACTGGGCGCGGGCGGTGCAATTCTCATCGGGGATTCTCTTCGTACCCCCAATGCGGCCCTCGCTAAGAAATACATCCCACCAGCGCCACTGCTGTGGGCCGCACTCGGAAGACTCGCCATCCCGGCGCTGCCCGACACCGTCGTGAAAATCGACGGCGCTCTCACACGCGCCGACATCGGACGTCCGTTGCAGTGGCGGGTGACGCTAAAGGGCGACACACTCGTCGCGCTCGAGCATATTTCTGGTGGCAGGATCACGGAAAGTCTGACCCGTGAGGCGAACGGCGCGATGACTTTTCAGGCGCCCGCGGCGAGGAGAACTCTGCGACTTACAATACTCAGGGACGAAATTGGATCTTTCGATGCATCGACCTGGAGCTTATAGTCTTCTCCTGCTGTTGCTGGCTGCCTGCATCCCGTACGGCTTCACGGGTGGCGGGCTTCCCTCCCACGTAAGGACGGTCGCTATCGTTCCTTTCGAGAACCAGACGGCGACGCCTGAGCTGCCGCGAGAGCTGACCGATGCTCTCCGAACTCGGCTCCACGACAGGCTCGGCCTGCGCGACGCATCGGAATCGAAAGCCAGCTCGATTGTGCGCGGAACGATTCAACGCTACGAGATCGACATTCCAATCGGGTACAGTGCCAACAACAGACAGTCGACGACCGCCCGGCGAATGCTGCAGCTCGTCGTGGACATCGAGATGATCGATCAGGTCACGGGGAAGACATTGTGGCAGCGGAAGGGCCTGCTCGCCGAAGGCCAGTACGAGGAGCGTGGGGAAGCGACGGCCCGTAAAGAAGCGATCGACAGAATCGTGAACAACGTAATCGAAGGAGCGCAGTCGCAGTGGTAGCACGTCGTGGCGCCAGCACTCTTGGTTGTCTCATCCCCCTCCTCATTCTGGCCGTCGTGATCTACTTCGCCATCGATTTCGGCACGGCCTACTTCCGCTACTACCAGTTTAAGGACGCGATGCGCCAGGAAGCGCGCTTCTCGTACGAGCGGACGGATCCCCAGATCACGACGCGCCTCTCAGCGTTGGCGGATTCGCTGGAGCTTCCCGCGGGTGCGGAGCTGATCACCATCATCCGGTCGCCGTCCAGCGTATCGATTTCGAGCGACTACGACGAAGTCATTCGGCTCCCATTGAAAAAGGAGCGCGTCCTCCATTTCCACCCATCCGGAGATAGCGGCCCCTGAAGCCCCGGATTCCTGCGACGAAAGTCGCAACATGGGCGGAGGCCAGCCGGTGGAGATCCGGCAGGAAGGACCGGGTGGCTTTTACGAATGGGGTTTTCGACCTCATTCATTCCGGGCACGTCGATCTGCTGTTCGCCGCGCGCGAGACAGCGGACGCGCTCATTGTCGGCATCAACAGTGATGTTTCTGTGCGGCGCCTCAAAGGTCCAACGAGACCAGTGCGCAGCGAGAGCGAGCGGGCGTACGTCCTCGCAGGCATAGAGGCAGTTGATCTCGTCGTGATCTTCTCCGAGGAAACTCCGCTCGAGCTGGTCAAGCTCCTGCGGCCCGACGTGATCGTGAAGGGTGGGGACTACACGGAGGAATCGATCGTCGGCGCATCCGAAGTACGAAGCCGCGGGGGACGCGTGGTTGTCGTCCCGCTCACGCCTGGGCAATCCACCACTCGAATCATAGGAAAACTTGGTGCAAGCAGCTAACTCCCCACGAAAAGGCCGCGACGCGTCAGCGCTCCGCCCCATTGAGTTCGAGCGAGGCGTGTCCCCCTACGCTGAGGGCTCGTGTCTCATCACCTTCGGCGAGACCCAGGTGCTGTGCGCCGCATCGGTCGAAGACGGTGTGCCCGGTTGGCGTCGCGGCAAGGGAGAAGGATGGCTCACCGCCGAATACGCGATGCTTCCGCGCGCGACTCGCACGCGAACATCCAGGGAGCGTTCCCAGCTTGGTGGGCGCACGCAGGAGATTCAAAGGCTCATCGGCCGCAGCGTGCGTGCGATGCTCGACGACTTCAAGTTCGGAGAGTTTACGGTCAAGCTCGATTGCGACGTGCTCGTGGCCGACGGCGGGACGCGCACGGCGGCAATAACGGGAGCGAGCGTCGCGATCGTGGATGCGTTCGCCTGGATGGTCAAGAGCGGCAAGCTCCAGAAAAGCCCCGTGAAGCGCCGCGTCGCCGCTGTCAGCGTTGGCGTGATCGATGGACAGCCTCGACTCGATCTGGACTACGAGGAGGATGTTCGGGCCGAGGTGGACATGAACGTCGTCATGAGCAGTGAGGGGAAGTTCGTGGAAGTGCAGGGGACGGGTGAACACGGGACATTTGACCGCGAAGAGCTCAACCGGCTGCTCGACCTGGCGGTCGCTGGAATCCGTACGCTGGACGCCGCACAGACGAAAGCGCTCTCGGAGTGAGCTCACGGGTTTTTCTGGTCGCCACCCGCAGCGCGGGAAAGTTGCGGGAGCTGCACGAGATATTTGCCGAGCTCGGCCTTGGAATGACCGATCCTGCTACACTCGGCATCCCCGAAACCGCGGCCGAGGACGAGCTGGAGGTCTTCGAGACCTTCGAGGAAAATGCCATGGCTAAAGCGCGCTACTTCTTCGAAGCGTCGGGTGGGATGCCGACTTTCGGGGACGACTCCGGAATGTGCGTCGATGCGCTGGGCGGCGAGCCCGGCGTATACAGCAAGCGATGGTCAGGCAATGAGAAGCTCGATCGCGAAACGCTCGACGCCGCCAACAACGCCAAGCTTATTCGGCGAATGAGCGAAGCCAGAGCGCGCGACAGGAGAAAATTCACAGATAGAGGCCGGTACGTTTCTGTCGCCGCCTTCAAGGATGCTTCCGGCGAGGAATTGCGCCGCGGTGAAATCGAGGGACGCGTGCTGGAGAGCCCGCGTGGAACGGGCGGCTTCGGATACGACCCGTACTTCGAGGCGCCCGAGCTGGGAGGGACGTTCGCTGAGTCGTCCATCGAGAACACCGCGCGCAAAAGCCATCGCGCGCGCGCCTTTCGCGCGCTTCTGAGCGCGTTGCGCGCGCGAGGCTCGATATAGTAAGTTGCGCTCACCTCGGGGCGTAGCGTAGCCCGGTAT
>JBBQFZ010000106.1:0-8747 GCA_038322455.1 Gemmatimonadales bacterium
ATCTTGTGCTGCGAGCCACTTGCGCAGCTCGGTATACACGGCCTCGATGTAAGACCGGCCAATCAGATCGAGATCGGTTGTAAAGATTGCGCGAGGTGGCTCGAAGAAGCGCCGGTGCACAGGGTTCGGATCGGGGCAACCCACAAGGCGCAGCGTGGTGATATGGTGGGCCGGCACCATTCGCGTGTAGCTCGGGTGGAACTGGGCCGCCCAGCCGCGGCGAGTCAACTCTGCGGCGATCTCATCGATGCGGTCGGCGACGATCAACACCGGTCCGTCCGTTGATTTAGCCAGGAAGTACCGCATCGGACGATCAAGACTTCGCGCGAGGACGATTTTCTCACCTTCCTGGGCGAGGAGCGCAAAAGAGCCCTCGATGCGGAGTACCGCGTCTGAGTCACCCGCGAGCAGCGAGCGTTCGGCTTCGAATTTGTCAATGGTCCAGAGTCGCTGCGATTCCTCCGGAATCAGGTTGATGACGCGTGAAATCGGCGTATTTTGCTCCATGTGCAAAAAATACCCCCCATTCCACAACGGTGCTACTCCGCCGGCGTTGCGTGACAGCGCCACTCGAAGAGATCAGTGAGATCGAGCGAGCTCGCTCTCTCATCATGCGCAATCATGCTGGTGCTTCTGGCCAGCGGGTGCCATCGCGGGCGGCAGGCGCAGTTCAGGCTGCTGAGCCCGAGCTCCACCGGTATCGATTTCGACAATACTATCGTCACCAGCGACTCGCTCAACTTCCGCACGGACTCATACGTCTATAACGGGGCAGGCGTAGCCGTCGGGGACGTGAACAACGACGGACTGCCGGACATCTTCTTCACCGGCAACATGGTCTCGAGCCGATTGTATCTGAACAAGGGGGCGATGCGGTTCGAGGACATTACGCAGCGAGCGGGCGTCAAGACGGACCGCTGGGCAACCGGCGCGACGATGGTCGACATCAATAACGACGGCTACCTGGACATCTACGTCTCCGTATCGGGGCCTCAATGGACCAAACCCGCACAGCGAGCCAATCTGCTTTTCATCAACAACCGGAATGGCACCTTTACTGAGGCGGCGGCGAAATATGGAGTCGCCGATACCGGGTTTACTACGCACGCGGTGTTCCTCGACTACGACGGCGATGGCTGCGTGGATCTCTTTCTGCTCAACAATTCCGCGCAGGATTTCATGCGGACCGACTTGACGAGCAATCCCTCGGGGATGATGGGCAAAACGCCCGGCAGTCATAACGTCCTGTACCGTAATAACTGCAATGGGACGTTTACCGATGTGTCCGGGCAGGCCGGGATACTCAACGACGCGGGTTTTGGACTCGGCGTCGCGGTTGAAGATCTCAACGGGGACGGCTGGCCGGACATCTATGTCTCCAACGATATCGCGCCCAACGACGTGGTGTACATGAACAAGCGGGACGGTACGTTCACGAACAAGAGAGCACAGTGGCTGAAGCACACGAGCTACTCAGGCATGGGGGTCGACATCGCCGATTTCAACAACGACGGCTGGCCCGACATCCTCCAGGTCGACATGCTCCCGCGTGATTTGAGCCAACGCAAAAGGATGAGCGGCGCAACTACGTTCTCCGGGTTGATGGAGGCTCGACGCAGGGGACTGCTCGATGACTACACGACGAATGCTCTCCAGCTGAACACGGGCCCGACACCGGACTCCGGTGTAGTGTTCAGCGATATCGCCCGACTCGCTGGAGTCGCCGCAACGGACTGGAGCTGGAGCTCGTTGTTCGCGGACTTCGACAATGATGGCTACAAGGACATAATCATCACCAACGGCTACCCCAAGGCGGTAAACGACCGAGACTACGTGATGCCGGCCCTGGCTGTCACTCAGGGCGCGAATATGAGCGGATCGAGGCGAGTTCCCTTGCAAATGCTGGAAGGGCTTTACCCGTACCACGTGCCCAACTACGCGTTTAGGAATGAGGGGAACCTCACGTTCACCGACCAGACAAGTGCCTGGGGCATGGACACCGCAAGCTTTTCGTACGGAGCCGCGTACGCCGACCTCGATAACGACGGACGTCTCGATCTCGTCGTGAACAACATGAACGCCCCCGCCTTTATTTATCAGAACGTCCTGCCCAAAGACGATACGCATCATTACTTGACCGTTAAGCTCGAGGGAACGGCCGCAAACAGGGGGGGCATCGGCACGAAACTGGTTCTTACCGCTGGAGGACGCAAACAGTACCTGTACGAATCTCCGTTCAGGGGATACATGTCGACCGTCGATGCCCGACCTCACTTCGGGCTTGGGCCAGCGCGTCGCGTGGACAGTCTGGAGGTCCGCTGGCCGGATGGGCGGTATCAGCTGCTGACGAATCTCGGCGTCGATCAACTGCTGATCGTGAGGCAGACAGATGCGACAGTTCCAGACGGTGGCCAGCGCCTCGAGACGCACGATCGAGCACGAGAGAGATGGTTTCAGGCGGTTGACCTCAGCGGGCTCGAATACAAGCAAGCTCCCCCTGTGCAAACCGCTTTCGCCGTGCAGCCACTGCTGCCCTATTCGCTTTCAACTCATGGTCCGCCGCTCGCGGTGGCAGACGTGAATGGTGACGGCCGGGAGGATTTATTTATCGGCGGGAACGGCGGCGTGCCAGGCAAACTCTTTCTCCAGCAAAAGGACGGCAGCTTCGTAGAGTCCGCGAAGGGGCAGCCGTGGGAGGCTGACAAGGACTATGAGGATTGGGGCGCAGCTTTCTTCGATGCGAATGGAGACGGGCGGCCGGACTTGTACGTAGCGAGCGGGGGATTTCAGCTGACACCGAGCTCACCATTGTTGCAGGACCGCCTCTACATCAACCAGGGTGCCGGGAAGTTCGTGCGTGATGTTCGGGCGCTCCCTCCAATGCTGGCGAGCAAATCGGTAGTACGAGTTGGCGACTTCAATGGCGATGGTCGGCCCGACCTCTTTGTTGGCGGTCGTGTCCAGCCTGGGAACTATCCGTATCCGACACGGAGTTACATCCTGCGGAACGACGGCGGACACTTTACGGACGTCACCGACGAGGTGGCGTCTGACTTGGTTATTCCCGGAGGAATGATCACCGATGCCGTCTGGACCGATTTCGACGGTGACGGACGCCTCGACTTGGTAACCACGGGCGAATGGATGCCAATCCAGTTCTATCGGAACGACGGCAAGCGGTTGCGTAACGTTACGCAAGCAACGAAGCTGCCCGCTATGCGCGGGTGGTGGTTTAGTCTGGCGGTCGGAGATTTCGACGAAGATGGACGGCCGGATCTGATCGCCGGAAATCTCGGGCTGAACTATACCTACTCCACCTCGGCCCAGAGCAGGTTCGGGGTGTACGCCGGGGATTTCACGGGCGTGCGAAGAACTGACGTCATCCTCTCGCAAGAGGTCGGTGGCATCGACTACCCCTTCGAGGGCTTGGCACCGTTGGGATGGCAGATATATACCCTCGCCTTGCGATTTCCCACTTATGGAACGTTCGCAAAAGCGTCAGTCCGTGAGTTGTTCACTGAGGCTCAGCTTCGACAGGCCATTCATTATCAGACAGATACCTTCGCCAGCGTGTATTTGCATAACGATGGCGGCGGACTCTTCAGGTCGACTCCGCTGCCAAACCTGGCGCAAATTGCGCCGATTAAAGCAATGATCGCGCTCGATGTCGACGGAGACGGGCACCTCGATCTGCTTGAAGCCGGCAACCTATATGACCCTGAGCCGAATACGCCAAGGGCGGATGCCGGCAACGGGCTTTGGCTAAAGGGTGACGGTCACGGTCACTTTACCCCCGTGTTCCCGGGAGTGAGCGGCTTCCTGGCGCCATTGAATGTCGCGGGTCTGGGTCTGATCAAAACCAGGGGAGGCAAGGCAGTGATCGTCGCCAACAGCGCAGACTCAGTGCAGACCTTCATGATCAGGAACCGCTAGCGAGTTTTTTGTGCAAATGGTAAGAAGAGGCAAAAAAAAGGCACCGGTACACGGAGTACCGGTGCCTTTTTCCTAGCGCAGTAGCCTACCAGCCAGGATTCTGCTTCAGGGCTGACGCCCCTCCAACCTTGCTCAGCTCGATCTGATTGTTCGGGATCGGATACCAGCGATGCCGGCTGGTGAGCGGCTCGGCTGCCGACAGATAAGACCTTCTGGCATTGCTTGCCTCTTTGCCGCCGCCAATGCCGGTCAGGTAACCGTTTAAGACAGCCTGAACCGTTCCCCAGCGACGAAGATCGAAGAACCGCTGACCTTCCATCGCCAGCTCGAGACGACGTTCCGCCTGAACCGCGTTACGCGCGTAGTTCGCGTCCGGAAACGATGTATACGGGCTGACGCGGTACACTGCCCAGGTGATCGAGGGATCGTTGATCGGCACAGCCATACGACTATCTGTCGCGCAGACTGGGTACTTGGCCACCAATTCCGCCTGGGATGTAGCATCAGGTCCTTTGCCGCAGCCCTGGGCGGTTACTGCGGCGCGCGCTCTGACGAGATTGACATTCGCCATCGCGGCGGGCAGCGCACCCGTCTCCACCTGTGCTTCCGCCAGCATCAACAACAGGTCGGCGTACCGGAAGAGATGGATGTTCATGGAGCTCTGTTGCTGCGGCTGCCAACCAACTGTAGCCTCGGCACCGCTGGCATTTTCATGGATGGTTTTCTTGGGGCTATACGGGCCGCCGTTGTTCGGGTCTCTAACAAACGTCGTGTCGTAAAGTCCCCAGTCCTTGTAAGGCACGAACTTCCGGGCGACAGTCCAATCCAGCCGCGGATCAACCGGTGTCAGATTTCCCGCTGCGAAATCGGCGTCGCTGGTGTTCCACGTACTCGGTGCAGACAGAGCAAGCGGTAGTCCGGCGGCGTCAACCTGGTAATAGTTGACGAGGTTCTGCGTCGGGGGATTGAAGCCGCAGCACTGAAAGTGGCTCGGGGTGTACGGAAAGTTCAGCCGCTCGCCCCAATTGGCGTTGCCCGCTCCCGGCTCGCCGTCGTTCGACGACGCCTGGTATGCCCATATCGTCTCAGGCCCGTTGGTGTTGGCTTGAAACGCGCTCCAGACCTTGTCGAAGCTGGTCTCGAGGCTGAACGGTCCGTTGGTCTGGACATCCTCCAGGGTGGTCCGGGCTGCCGCGTACCGGTGATCGTAAAGCTGGACGCGGCCCTTGTAAGCCTTTGCCGTCCACGACGTCGCCCGCCCCTTCTGCCCATTGCGGGGACTGGCTGGGAGGAGCTTGATCGCTGAATCGAGATCCTTGAGCAGCTCGACCGCGACCGCGCTGCTGTCGACGTTCGGCTTACGAAAATCCTGATCGGCCTCGCGGTAGTACGGAATGTTGCCCCACATCCGCCATGCCTCGAAGTGGTAGTGCGCCCTCAGGAAGATGGCTTCACCCGCGATACTGTTGGCAGTCGCGGTGGAGAAAGCCGTCGGAGCCGTCGACACAACTTGCTTCAACAGTCGAAGCGTCGAATTGGCGCGGACCACTCCCTCGTAGGACTGAGTCCATTTTGTATTGAGGTAGCTGCCCGCGTTGGGCGTGCCCCAGTGATAGCCCTCGATGTCGTTGATCGGGGGCTGGTCGAGCCCATCAGATCCCTTGTACGAATCGTCGCTGGCGACGCTGCCGAATACCCAATTGCTGGCCGCGCATCCCCAATTCGATTCGGTATTGTTGGTGCAGTCGAGTACTCGGTACGTCGCTATGAGGGATCCTTCGACGCCCGCGGGATTCGCGAGCGTCTGCTGATTCAATGTCCCCTGTGGCTCGGACGCGTTGCTCAGGAAATCCTTGCAGCCATACAGCACCACTGTCGCAAGGACAATCGCTGCCGCACCGCGGAGCAGAGGGTGTTTCGCCAAGTGTTTCATCTTCAGTTATTCCTTGAAAAGGCGGAGTCGTTTAGAACGAGGTCACTATGCCAATGCTGAATACTCTGTTGCTCGGGTACGATCCCCGGTCAACACCCATGAACTGGTCCCGGACATCGCCTGCTGCACCCGTGGCGTTGGCCGCTGGCAGGGCCGGATCGAGTCCGTCGTAGTTGGTCTTCGTGAACAGGTTCTCGCCCTGGAGATAAACTCTGGCTCCCGGCAGGTATCGTGCAGCAGTCGGAAGCGTGTAGCCAACCTGCATGCTGCGCAGGCGGGTGTACGACCCATCCTTCACGTAGTAGCTGCTGATCTGGCCACTGTAAATGTCGTTGATATCGAGAATCGGGTATTTGGCATTCTGATTGGTCGGCGTCCACGAATTCGCCAGGAGGTCCTTGCGGACGTTGGAAGAGAAGTCCTGGAAGACGTAGAAGTCCATCTGGTTTTCGAAGATCTTGTTGCCGTACAATCCGAATATCGTCGCGCTGGCATCCCAGCTCCCGCGGTGGGCGCCGAAATCCAGGCCCATCGTGAAATTCGGGTGCGGGCTTCCGATGATCGTACGATCGTCGACGTTAATCACTCCGTCGCCGTTCACGTCTCTGAACTTGATTCGTCCAGGAGCCGCGCCGCCCTGCTTCGCGTGGGCCGCGACATCGGCAGCGTCTCTGAAGTATCCGTCGGCGACGTAGCCGTAGAACGCGCCGATCGGCTGGCCGACCCGGTTGATCGTCGAGGTGCCGATACGCGTCCCGATCGGACCGAAGAACTGGGTCTGAACACCATCGATCGAAACGATCTTGTTTTTGTAGTGGCTGCCGTTCAGGTTGGCGCTCCACCACGAGCCGTTGTGGCCGAGTGAGAAATCATAGCCCCTGTTCTCCATCTTGCCGATGTTCACGATTGGCGGAGATGCGATGCCCGCGGTAGCAGGTGTTCTCGGGTCGAACAACAGGTTGCTGGTTGCTCGCTTGTAGATGTCGAAGACGAAGTTGAGCTGACCCTCGAAGAACGAGATGTCCGTGCCCACGTTCGTGGATTTGTTCTCTTCCCACTTCAGGTTCGGATTGCCCTGCGAAGCCTGGCGGAAGCCCGGGACGATGCTCGTGTTGGCTCCGCTTATGTCGTAGAACGTATCTCCACGATTACCGCCGAACTGGGAAACGATACGGCCGGAGGGAATGTTCTGGTTTCCGGTGACGCCGAATCCATATCGGAGCATCACGTCAGACAGAATTCTGTTGTTGGCCAGGAACGGCTCATTCGAGATCCGCCATCCGAGGCCCACTGCCGGGAAGGTTCCCCAGCGGTGATCGGGACCTAAGTTGGAGGAGCCGTCCTTTCTGAGCGTGAAGCTCGCGACGTACTTGTCAGCATAGTTGAAGCCGGCCTTTCCGAAGTACGATAGCAGCGCGTTCTTGCCGCCAGTGCTGAAGACGTTCTTGGTTTTCGGATCAGCGAGAGCATCCTGCACGAATCTGGAGTTGATATCGCTGTTCAAGAGGTTGGCGATGGACCCGTCGAGGTAGCGACTATTGCCCGCGTTCGCCTCCTGTCCCAGGAGAAGATCGAAGCTCGCCTTGGAGACAGTCTTAACGTATCTCGCGGTGTTGCTCCACGTCCAGTCCGTCGACTGATAGTTGTTCTCGTCGATCGAGTTGGAGAACGTGCCCTCGTTGTTCTGCGGAGTTGGCCCGAAATAACCGGCAAAAGAGTTCTGTCGGAGATTGAAGCCGAGGCTGGTTCTCAACGTGAACGCCGGATTAACTGAGAGGCCGGCAAACACGTTTCCAAAGACCTGATTGTCCCTGTTGATGTTGTCCTTCGCATCGAAGGCGTTCTTTAGAGGGTTGCTGCTGTTGATACCGGGAACGCCTTTTCCACCGCCAAAGTTGCCGTTTATGTCGTAGACCGACACGACCGGTTGCAACAGAATGTCCTTGCCGAGGACTCCGTTTTCGTTGGACTGGTCGGTGAAGGTTCCGGTGCCGCCGTAACGACGATCAACGGCGAGCGCGATGTTCTCACCGAAGTTCAGCTTTGACCGGTTGAACGACGTGTTCACGCGAACGCTGCCGCGCTTGAAGTCATTGTAGGCGGCCGTGCCGACCTGGTCGAAGTAGTTGAAGGAAACGGCGTACGCATTGGCATCGCCGCCGCCTCTGACGTCGAGGTTGTAATCCTGCACCGGCGCCGAGCTGAAGACAGTCTTCCACCAGTTGGTCCCCGCACTGCCGGGGATGATGAGGGAGAAAGGGTACGAATACTTGGAAGGATCGACCGTGACGATGCGACCGTACGCGTCTTTGGTCAGCACCGCGCTCGGGTCAGCGTAAGTATAGTTGGGAATCGTCGGATTGTTCGGGTCACCGTATACGCCGGTGGGGACCGCCTTGCCCGCGTTCAGATAGCGCTGCTTTTGGACCTGGAAGTAATCCAGTGAGCTCGTGAGAAGGATGTCGTCGTAACCCTTCGTCGGCGTCGCGATGCCCGTCCTTGCGCGCAGGGTTGCTTTCGGCGGTCCCGGAGGTCCGCTCTTGATTGTCTCGATCACTACTACGCCGTTGCTGGCGCGTGATCCATAGATCGATGCCGCGGAAGCGTCCTTAAGAACCTGGATCGATGCAATGTCCTCGGGGTTCAGGAAATTGATGTAGGAATCCTGAACCGGGGTGCCGTCCACGATATAGAGGGGATCGTTGTTCTGGAACGAGCTGACGCCGCGGATTCGGACGGTGCTTCGCGCGCCTGGCGCGCCGCTCGTCTGAACCGTCACGCCTGGCACAGCCGCGTCAAGCGCTTTGAGCACGCTGGCCTGTGTCTGCTTCTTCGCGTTGTCCACGTCAACGCTGGCAACAGCTCCGGTGATGTCCGCGCG
>JBBQFZ010000107.1:0-8605 GCA_038322455.1 Gemmatimonadales bacterium
CGCCTCAGCAGGCGATGCGGCGGTGGCAGATCGTGCTCGTCCGCCGGCTCCAGCGGCGCCGCGTCAGCCGTCCGCTCCCGCGGCGCCGACGTTCAATCCTTCGGCCACGCACAGCACCGGTCCTACGGAGCGGAGCGAGCGTAACGAAGGACGGGATCGCCAGCGACCTCAGCCCGTCGTGCCGGGCGCGCCGCGTCCCCGTCCGGTTGCGACCGGCGCTCCATACGCTCCTCCGCGTCCGGTCGCGTCGGCTGCGCCTGGTGCCGGTACCGCACCTCCGCGCCGCGAAGATCGCGCCCCGAGTCGCGGTGGCGGCGACGATCGTGGCGCTCGCCGCGGGAAGAAGGGCAAGCGCGGAGTCGATCAGGAAGCAGTGTCAGCGAACATCGGCAAGACGATGGCGTCGATGCGCGGCCCAATTCGCCGCGGTGGCGCCCGTCGCGCCGAAGACGGCAGCTACCGCGAGGAGATGGCGGCACAGCGTCAGGCCGAGGTCGAGCGGGAAAAGAAGACGGTGCGCGTGAACGAGTTCATCACCGTCAGCGAGCTCGCGCAAATCCTGAAGACACCCGCCGTGCAGATCGTCGGGTTCGCGTTCAAGAATCTTGGGCTCATGGTCACGATCAACCAGCGCCTCGACTTCGATCAGATCGAGCTCATCGCCGGTGAATTCGGATTCCAGGCCGTGAAGGAAGAGGAGTACGCCGCGGATCTCAATGTGACCGCTGTCGCCGAGGATACCGCGGAGCAGCTGGAGCCGCGGCCGCCGGTGGTGACCATCATGGGCCACGTCGATCACGGAAAAACGTCGCTTCTCGACTATATCCGAAAGGCAAACGTCGTCGCGGGCGAGTCGGGCGGCATCACCCAGCACATCGGGGCGTACCACGTTTCACTGCCGGGAGGAAAGGCGATCACGTTCCTCGACACACCAGGCCATGAAGCGTTCACCGCAATGCGCGCGCGCGGCGCACAGGTGACCGACATCGTGGTGCTCGTCGTAGCATCGGACGATCAGGTCATGCCGCAGACCATCGAGGCGATCTCGCACGCCAAGAACGCCGGTGTCCCAATGATCGTTGCGATTAATAAGATTGACGTTGCGGGCGCAAACCCGATGAAGGTCAAGCAGGATCTTCTTCAGCACGGCGTCGTGCTCGAGGAGTTCGGAGGCACCGTGCTTTCGAGCGAAGTGTCGGCGAAGAAAGGAACGAACATCGATTCTCTCCTCGACCAGATTTTGCTGCAGGCCGAGATTCTCGATCTGAGAGCGAACCCGAACCGGAGCGCGACGGGCGCGGTCATCGAAGCCCAGCTCGATCCGGGCAAGGGTCCCGTCGCGACAATGCTCGTCAGCAACGGAACGCTGCACGTCGGCGACGATTTCATCTGCGGGATGTACTCGGGCCGGGTGAGAGCGCTCCTCGATGAGCGTGGTCGCGCCGTCAAGGACGCAGGCCCGGCGATTCCGGTTCAGATTCTCGGGATTGGCGGAGTACCGATGGCCGGCGATCAGTTCGTCGTGGTGGAAGATGCGATGGAGTCGCGTGAGATCGCGCAGCGCCGTCAGCGTCTTGATCGGGAAGCGAAGAGCCGCCGCACCGCGAAGGGCGTCGTCTCGCTCGAGGACTTCATGTCGCAGACAGCGCCGGGTCAGGCGCGGACGTTGCGCATCGTCATCAAGGCGGATCAGGGCGGTCCGGCGGAAGCGTTGGCCGACGCGCTTGCTCAGCTATCGAACGAAGAGGTCTCAGTCGAGGTCATTCATCGTGGCGTCGGCGCGATCACCGAGAGCGACATCCTTCTCGCGAGGGCTTCGGGAGCCATCATCGTCGGCTTCCACGTGCGGCCCGATAACAATGCCCGTTCGGCCGCCGAGCGCGAGGGAGTTGAGATCAAGCTGTACAAGATCATCTACGAGGCTGTCGAAGACGTGCGTGCCGCCCTCGAGGGGATGCTTCGTCCCGAGGAGCGCGAGGTCGTGCTCGGCGAGGCCGAAGTTCGCGAGCTGTTCAAGGTCCCGCGGATGGGCGTCATCGCCGGCTGTTCGGTGCGGAGCGGCGTCATCAACCGCACGGGCCGGGTTCGCGTCATTCGCGACAGCAGCGAGATCTACGACGGGAACATCTCGTCGCTCCGCCGCTTCAAGGACGACGTCAAGGAAGTTCGCGAAGGATTCGAGTGCGGTATCGGCGTCGAGAACTTTAACGACGTAAAGGTCGGCGACGTGCTCGAGTGCTACAGGAAGGAGCAGGTCGCCCGGACGCTGACCTCAGCGGCGACTGCATCTGCGTAACACCCGTCGAGCGGACCGCGTCGCCGAAGCGGTTCGCGTCGAGGTCGCGAGCTTCCTCACCGAATCCGCAAAGGATCCACGGATCGTCGGCTTCGTCACCGTCACGGGCGCTGACATCAGCCCCGACCTTCGCCACGCGCGCGTCTACGTGAGCGTGCTCGGCAGCGAGACCGAGAAGCAGGCGACGTTCGATGGGCTCGATAGCGTTGCCTCGCACCTGCGCTCGCGTGTGGCGCAGGCACTCAGACTGAGAGTCGCTCCGGAGATCCAGTTCAAGGAAGACGACACCATAGCGCGGGCGGCCCGGATCGAATCGCTGCTCGCGGACGTGAAGAGACAGGACGCTGCCGCATCCGAGGGAAGAAAAGACGACTGATCGCTCCAGCACGGGTACTTCGCTGGTTGAAGGATTGCTGCTGGTCGACAAGCCCGCGGGCATGACGTCGCATGACGTCGTGCAGTATGTGCGGCGCATTTATGGCGAGCGAAGCATCGGCCACCTCGGCACGCTCGATCCGTTCGCCACCGGGCTCCTCGTGCTCCTGCTGGGCCGCGCGACGCGGCTCGCCAATTTCCTCGACATCGAGCCGAAGGTCTACGAGGCCACCCTTGGCTTCGGCGCGGAAACCGACACCGATGATTCAACGGGCACCGTGATACGCACCTCGGCGCCGCCGTCAGAGACCGATGTTCGTTCCGCGCTGCCATCGCTCACGGGTACGATCTCGCAAATCCCCCCAGCGTACTCGGCCAAGACCGTCGACGGGACCCGCGCCTATGCCGCGGCCAGGCGCGGCGAGCCGCTGGAGCTGGAGCCGGTCAACGTGCACGTCCATAGCTGGGAAGTACACGACCTCGGCCGCGATTCGCTTACGGCGACGATCACGTGCAGCGGCGGAACTTATATCCGCGCTCTGGCGCGCGATCTCGGGCGCCTTACGTCGTCGGCGGCGCACCTCACCGCGCTACGGCGAATACGGATCGGGTCGTTTGACGTCCGTGACGCCGCGACATTGGATGCGCTGGCGGAGGCGCCAGCGAAGCCGAGAGTGCTTCGGGTAGTTGCGGATGCATGAGGTGACGATGGGCCGCGATGACTCGGGGCTCCCGCCATATGTGAAGGACACGGTGATCACGGTCGGCACGTTCGACGGCGTCCATCGCGGGCATCGCGACGTCATCGAGCGGCTCGTCGCGAGGGCACACGTGCTCAAGGTCCCAAGCGTCCTCGTCACGTTCGAGCCTCATCCGCTCGAGGTAGTGAACCCCGCTGCCGCACCATTGCTGCTGACAACGCATGACGAAAAGCAGGAGGTCATCGCGGAAACGGGGCTCGACTATCTAGCCGTCGTGCCTTTCACTCGCGAGCTCGCGGCCTATTCCGCGGAGGAGTTCGTCGAGCGCATCCTGCGTCGCTGTTTCCGAATGCGCGAGCTGCTCATCGGGTATGACCATGGATTCGGGCGCCAGAGAGCGGGGAATGTCGATGTCCTTCGAACTCTGGGTGAGCGGGACGGCTTTCGCGTCGAGGTCATCGAGCCGGTCGCCACGGCTGACGGGCACTCAGTCTCGTCTACGTCAATCAGGCGCGCCATTGCCGGCGGCGACCTCGACCGGGCTGCGGCGAGTCTGGGCCGTCTCTATTCAGTGAGCGGCCGCGTCGTCGAGGGTGCTCAGCGTGGGCGCACGATAGGTTTCCCGACAATCAATCTCGGCGCGCCGCCTCCCAGGAAGCTTCTTCCGCCCGAAGGCGTATACGCCGTCCGGGCCCAGACGCCCGGCGGTCCGCTCGGCGGGATGTTGAACCTCGGTCCGCGTCCGACGTTTGGAGATTCGGCGACGTCGCTCGAAGCGCACCTGTTCGATGCTAACGGCAATTTTTATGGCTCTCACGTTCGAATCGATTTCGTCGCCAGACTTCGCGAAACCCGCAAATTCGCCTCTGGGGAGCTGCTCGCGGCGCAGCTGCACAACGACGAGCGCGATGCCAGAAGTGCGTTGACTCTCCTTCAATCTCCGCGTACCCTTAAAGGCTAGTCCCGAAGTGAAACTTTTTCCCCTTCCAGCAGCATGAGTCTGAAGTATCGTCTTCTCTGCATAACAGCTCTCTGTGCGGCGTCCATCTGGGCGCTGTTCCCCCGCACCGTCGTCGAGCGCGTCAAACGGAACGGTGAATTCGTCTACGACACCGTAAGGCGCGTGCCCCTCAAGCGCGGACTCGACCTCCAGGGCGGAATGCACCTCGCCCTCGAAGTGGATGATTCCAAGGGCGTCGTTGCTGACAAGAGCAAGGCGATCGACAACGCGCTCAAGGTGGTGCGAAACCGCATCGACGAGTTCGGCGTTTCCGAGCCGGTCGTACAGAAGGCAGGCAACGATCGCATAATCGTAGAGCTGCCGGGTATCGACGACCCGCGTCGGGCTCAGGACGTCGTGCAGAAATCGGCCTTCCTCGAGTTCCAGATTACCGACAAGACCCAGGCACTCGAGAAGTCCCTTCCGCGCCTCGACGCGGTACTCAAAGACAAGAAGCTCGGGGTAGCTTCTGCGCCAGGCGCGGCGCCGAAGGCCGACACCACCGCTGCGGGCCTGCAATCTCTGTTTACCACCGATACGTCCAAGAAGACGGACAGCACGAAGACCGACAGCGCAAAGGCTGCCCTCGCGGCAACGGGCGGCCCAGGTGCGTTCTCGAAGCTGGTTCAGCAAGGCGGCATGCCCGGCGAGTACTACGTGGCCCAGACCGACGTCCCGACCCTGACGCAGTATCTGGCAATGCCCGAAGTGGCTGCCGCGCTTCCGCCCGGGAAAGTGCTTCGCTGGAGCAGCGACACCACGTCACTCAGCAATCGAGTGTATCGCGCCCTTTACGTTCTCGATGCAAAGCCGATCATCACCGGTGAATTCCTGACCGACGCGAAGCCGAACACCTCGCCTACCGAGGGCAACCTCGTCCAGTTCACGATGAACAACGTGGGCGCGCGACGCTTCCGCACCGAGACCTCGCGCCACATCCAGGATATGATGGCGATCGTTCTCGACCAACGCGTGATGGGACGGCCTCCCGTCATCCAGAGCGCCATCGGCGCCAACGGTCAGATCACGATGGGCGGCAAGGATCTGCAGGCAGCGCAGGATCTCGCGTTGGTGCTGCGCGCCGGGTCCCTGCCGGTCCCGCTCAAGGTGGTCGACGTAGTCCAGATCGGCGCGAGTCTCGGTCAGGATTCGATTCATAAAGCTACTACCGCCGGCGTGATCGCCGTCGCGCTCGTCGTGATCATCATGCTTGGCTACTATCGATTCTCCGGAGCGCTCGCGGTGGCTGGACTCGCGCTCTACATCCTTTACACACTCGCGGCACTCGCCGGCTTCAATGCAGTCCTCACGCTGCCGGGTCTCGCGGGTTTCGTGTTGTCGATCGGAATAGCGGTGGACGCGAACGTCCTCATTTTCGAGCGCATACGTGAAGAGCTGGTTCACGGCAAGACCGTTCGAACCGCGATCGATGAAGGCTTCCGTCATGCGATGAGTGCGATCGTAGACTCCAACGTTTCCACCGCGCTTACGGCGGCGGTGCTCTATCAGTACGGCACCGGTCCCGTGCGCGGCTTTGCCGTCACCCTGCTCGCAGGTATCGCCGCATCGATGATCACCTCGATCTTCGTCGTGCGCACGTTCTACATGATCTGGCTCAGTCGCACGCGCGACACCCAGGCAACCCTGAGCATTTGATGCTTCGAATACTTCACGATACCAACTACGATTTCATCCGCTGGTGGAAGGTCATGGCCGGCGTCACGCTGGCTTTCATCGTTCTCGGCCTCGGATCCCTCGCGGTCAAGGCGCCCAACTACAGCATTGAGTTCACGGGCGGAACGCTCATGCAGCTCAACTTCGTCCAGCCACCCGACGTCGGTGAGATTCGCGCAACGCTCGATCAGGCCGGAATACCGGGCGCCGAGATTCAGCAGTTCGGAACGAATCGAGATTTTACCGTACGGGCGCAGAACCCTGCGACGGTCGCCGCGCAGTCAGCCGGCGCTACGACTATCGCTGATCGGATCGGGCAGGTGCTCAAGCAGAAATTCGGAGAAAACAGCTTCAGGGTTGTTCGCACCGAGGGCGTGGGGCCGCGCGTGGGGAGTGAGCTCCGTCGCGGGGCTATCATCGCAATTCTGCTCTCGTTCCTTATCACACTGGTTTATCTGTCGATCCGGTTCGAGTGGCGCTTCGCCGCCGCGGCTGTGATAGCGACGAGCCACGACGTGTTCACTACGATCGCGTTTCTCAAGCTCATGCACCTCGAGATATCGCTGACGGTCGTCGCCGGACTTCTCACCGTGCTGGGCTATTCACTCAACGACACCATCATCATTTTCGATCGCGTCCGCGAGAATCTGCGGAAGGGAAGAAAGGAGACCCTCTACGAGACGCTCAACCGCTCGATCAACGAGACGCTTCCGCGATCGGTCCTCACCCACGCCACGGCGTTCGCCGCCACACTGGCGCTGCTGATCTTCGCTGGTGAAGTGATTCGTCCGTTCGCCTGGGTGATGGCATTCGGAATCGTGACCGGAACGTTCAGCTCCGTCTACGTGGCGGCACCGGTTCTCCTCTGGATCGAACGCAAATGGCCTCGCCAGACGGGCGCGCGCGTGTCTTCATCGACAGCCACGCCCACCTCGCGGACCCGGCGTTCGCCGGCGACCGCGGCGAGGTAATCGCGCGCGCCCGCGAGGCGGGCGCACTGGCGATCGTCTGCATCGGAGAATCCATCGATGCCGCGGCGATCGCCGCGACGTGCGCAGCCGAGAACCCGGGCTTTGTGTTCGCGACCGCCGGCGTTCATCCCCACGACGCCGCGGAGTTCGATGCGACTCGGGATATCCCGCAGCTGCGTGAGGCGCTCGAGAGAGGCGCTGTCGCCGTCGGCGAATGCGGTCTCGACTACCATTACGACAACTCGCCCCGTCAGTCCCAGCTGAATGTGTTTTCCGCCCAGGTCGCGCTCGCGGCCGAGACCAGGCGTCCCGTGATCGTGCACACCCGGGAGGCGGAGGACGATACACGTGCGATGATAGGTGAGGCGCGCGCGACCGGAGTCGGAGGTGTGCTGCACTGCTATACCGGCACCCACTCCCTGGCCGAGTTCGCGCTCGACGCCGGTTGGCACGTCTCCTTCAGCGGCATCGTTACGTTCAAGAAGTGGACTGACGATGATCTCCTTCGGCTCGTACCGGAGGACAGGCTGCTACTGGAATCCGACTCGCCGTTTCTGGCGCCGGTCCCATATCGCGGGAAGCGAAACGAGCCGGCTTGGGTTGCTCACACGCTGACGAAGGTCGCGGCGGCCCGCGGTGTCGATCCCGAACAGCTTGGACGCGCGACGGCCTCCAATGCGCAACGCTTGTTCGGTCTGGCTTTACAAGCCGCCTAACGAGTAACATTCGCGCTTCACGCGAAACGCTGTCCGTTCTTTTTGCGGATAAATCCAACGGAGCTCTGAATGGCACTGAAGCAGATAAGCACCGAAAAAGCGCCAGCTGCGATCGGCCCTTACTCGCAGGGGACTGTAGCGAACGGTTTTCTTTTTACCGCGGGCCAGATCGCTCTGGATCCGGTTCTCGGGAAAATTGTCGACGGTGGAATCGTCGAGCAGACCGAGCAGGTGATGAAGAATCTGCAGGAAGTGCTCGGGGCGGCGGGCGCGGCGTGGTCGGATGTCGTCAAGACGACGGTCTATCTCCACGATCTCGCCCATTTTCCTACCGTGAACGAGATTTACGGTAGATGGCTCGGCGCCGCGCGTCCGGCGAGATCGACAGTGCAGGTTCCGGGACTACCGCGCGGGGCGCTGGTCGAGATCGACGCGATCGCGGTCGTCGCCTCCAAGTAACGAGCGGCTCGAAACGGAATGAGCACTTCGAAGACGCGCGAAGAGATCTTTCGCCTAACCGAGTTCGCCCAGTGCGCGGGTTGAGCGTCTAAAATGGGTCCGGGCGACCTATCCCGCGCGCTGGCCGCGCTTCCAACAAAATCAGACCCCCGCCTCCTGGTCGGAAGAGAGACCTTCGATGACGCGGGTGTGTTCCGTGTGTCCGACGACATCGCGCTCGTTCAGACAGTGGATTTCTTCGCGCCGATCGTCGACGACCCATACGACTTTGGCCAGATCGCCGCCGCGAACGCGTTGTCCGACATCTACGCGATGGGAGGTCAGCCACTGACCGCGCTCAACATCATAGCGTTCCCCACGAAGGATCTCCCGCTCGAGGTCCTCACGCGCATTCTCGCTGGCGGTCAGGACAA
>JBBQFZ010000108.1:0-8583 GCA_038322455.1 Gemmatimonadales bacterium
ATGCCTTTGGCCGATGTCTCCATCCGCTCGTTGATCTTGATGAAGCCCCGGTCGGTGAGCTGAACCCCGGCCTCCTTGAGCCCGATGTCTTCGACATTCGGAGCGCGCCCGGCGGCAACGAGAACCTTCTCGACTTCCAGATTCTGTTTTTTCCCGCCGACTTCGACGCTCATGCTGACGGAATTCTTGCCGACTTTCACATCGCTGACTTTGGCGCCGGCGAGGACATCGATTTTCCGCTTCTTAAAGCTTTTCGCGAGCTCGGCGCTGCAGTCGGCGTCTTCGAGAGGAAGAATTACTGGAAGTGCCTCGATGAGTGTGACCTGGGTTCCGAACGAACCGAATACGTCGGCGAACTCGCAGCCGACGGCGCCGGCCCCAATCACGGCCATCGTCTTCGGAGCCTTCTCGAGGACGAGCACTTCGTCGGACGACAGCACGGTCGTCTTGTTCAGCTCGAGGCCAATCTGCGGAAGTCCTTTGACGCGGGAGCCGGTGGAGATGACGACTGCCTTCTTCGCCTCGTGCTTCTCCTCCTTTCCGTCGACCTTCACGGTGACCGCGTTTTTGCCGGCGAGCTTAGCCGTTCCCTTGATCCATGTGATCTTGTGCTTCTTGAACAGGAACTCGACGCCCTTGGAGTTCTGCGTGCTGACCGCGCGGGAGCGCTTCATCGCGACGCCATAGTCGAGCTTCACTTCGCCGACCGTCACGCCGAAATCGGCCGAGTGGGAGACTTTGGTTGCAATGGAGGCAGCTTCGAGGAGAGCCTTGGCCGGGATGCAGCCCCAGAGGACGCACGTTCCGCCCAGGCCCTCGCGTTCGACAACTGCTACCGACATACCTAGCTGCGCACAGCGGATCGCGCCCACGTACCCGGCGGGGCCGCCGCCAATGAAAATCACGTCGTAAGAGGCCATTTATAGATCGATGGTTTAGAGTGCAGTGATAAATCTAACTCTAGGCGGCAGGGCGTTCCTTCGCCGAACACATCAGCTGAACACTACCCGCTTCCGGCTAGTCGCACCCGGCCGCCGGCTTCAGGCCGAGTCGTGCCCCGTCAGGTTATCCAGAAGGTCGCGTAGAAAAGCCCGTAGTGGTAAAGCCCGGTCATTTCACCCACCGCATAAGCCAACACGATGGCGACGATTCCTGCCCTCACTCGAGAAGCGTCATACGCGCGGCGGAGTCCCTTGTATATGTAGATAGTGAGCGCGCTGCCAAGCAGGATGGATATCCCCAGCTCGCCATTGGCGACGTTCATCAACGGGGCTGCGGCTGGCCCCGCCGCTTTGGCCGCAATGGCCAGAGGATCTTCTTCTGATCCTGCAAATTGGGGTCGAAGCGTGCGGCGTATCGTTCTTCAGACTCTTTGGTCTGAAGCAGATGCGCGCGAACTGCCGATTTGTGGCTTGGCTCGTAGAGGTAATCCGCGTACTTGTAGTGAAGAAGATTCGTGTGTGGCTGAACCAGGAAGAAAATGATGTTGATGATGACGAAAAGAGTGAGCGGTTTGGTGTAGCGGGAGCGGCCGCCGTGGAAGTACGCTCTCGAAAGCTCCCCGGGCTTCGTGAGGAGAACCTTGAGCGTGCGGAGGAATTTCGTGTCGAGGTGCGTGAACTCACCGAGAATCTCGTCGGCGAGATGAAGGACGGAATAGTCCCTCGGCGAAAACTTCTTTTCACCACACTGAGAGCAGAACGGCCCGGCGAGTGGGGTCTTGCAGTTTCCGCACTCGCCAAAAGACGACGCCCCCGGGCTCTGTGTCGAGACCAGGGGCGAACCGCTGCTTGCCGTGGGCGAAGTCACTCGATCTAGATAATGAGCGACAACGGATTCTCGATGCACCCGCGGACGGTCTGAAGGAATTTCGCGCCGGTCGCTCCGTCGATTACGCGGTGGTCGCAGCTCATGGTTACTCGCATGCGTTGACGCACTTCCAGCTGCCCGTCGATCACGACGGGTTTTTCTTCGACGCCACCGATTGCCAGAATTCCGGCCTCCGGCGGATTGATGATCGCCGTGAACTGATCGATCCCGAACATCCCAAGGTTGGACACTGAGAACGTCGAGCCCGTGTATTCCTCGGGCATCAGCTTCCGGTCACGAGCCCGCTTGGCGAGGTCGCGCGCCTTGGCGGAGATCTCCCAAAGGGACAAACGATCCGCGTCGAACAGGACCGGCGTGATGAGTCCGTCCTCGACCGCGACCGCCATCGCGACGTGGATCCGGTTGAACTGGCGGATCTTGTCGTTGAGCCAGTGCGCGTTGACTTCCGGATGTTCCGCGAGCGCCAGCGCCACTGCCTTGATCACTATGTCGTTAAATGAGGCCTTGTACTGATCGCCCATCTCCGCCAACTGGGTGCGCATCTCGGCGGCACGTGTAACGTCGAATTCCGCAGTGAGGAAAAATGTCGGGACCGGTCCGTTCGACTCCGCGAGCCTGCGCGCGATCGTTTTCCGGATCTGGGTTAACGGGACGTCCTTGAAGTCGCCTTCGGCTGCGAGTCTCGCTGCCGCGCCCGAGCGCGCAATTCCACCCGTCGCTTTCGCGTTCTCGATGTCGCGCTTGACGATGCGTCCACCGGGGCCAGATCCCTGGATTCCGCCGAGCTGGATCCCTTTTTCGCTGGCCAGTCGTCGCGCGAGTGGCGACGTTCGCTGGCGACCACCACCGCCCTGCGGCGCAGTGGGGTGCGCGCCATTTCCCTTTTGTTGTGGCGGCGGCGCAGCTGATCGGGGCGGTGGCGGTGCAGACCGAGTGGGCGGCGGCGCGGCTCCCGCGCCGCCGGCCTTCTGCGGCGGCGGTGTTGATGCTTCGCCCTGCGATTGTGCGGGCGCGTCTGGAACGGCGCTCGCTCCCGCTGATTCTTTCGTGTCGGCGACGGCCTGATTAGGCGTTCCAGTCGCCTGCGCGTTCGCCGCGCCTTGGGTAACCTGCCCGGACTGCGCGGCCGCCGGCGCGGCGCCGCCCGCGGCAACGATCGAATCGATGTTCTCGTCGGCGGTGCCGATGACGGCGAGGAGAGTTCCTACGGGAGAGGAGTCGCCCTCGTTCGCGATACGCTTGCGTAGAACTCCGTCTCCGCGCGCGACGAGCTCCATGACGGCCTTGTCGGTTTCGACTTCGGCGAGCACGTCGCCGGCTGCCACCGGGTCGCCCTCGTTCTTATTCCATTTTACGAGGCGGCCTTCCTCCATCGTCGGCGAGAGCGCCTCCATCGTGACTTTGGTTGCCATATTCGCTCAGTCCAGGTACATGACTTTCTTGATCGCGGCGATTGTCTTGGCCGCGTCCGGCTTGGCGGCCCGTTCGAGATTCTTGGCGTACGGCATCGGCACGTCTTCCTGGTGAACGCGGAGCACCGGAGCATCGAGGTCGTCGAAGCATTCGCGCTGGATAAAATCAACTACCTGCGAGCCCATGCCGCAGATCTCCCATCCCTCCTCGAGCACCACCGCGCGATTCGTTTTCTGAACGGAGCGGGCGATCGCTTCGACATCGATTGGCCTGACGGTGCGGAGATCGACGATGTCGAGGTTGATTCCCTCCTTTGCCAGGTCATCAGCAACGCGCATTGCCACGAGCACCATCTTCCCATGGGTGATGATCGAACAGTGATCGCCTTCACGCTTGAGATCGGCGACTCCGATGGGAACGAGGTGGTCGCCGTCGGGAACTTCGCCCTTGGTGTTGTAGAGCATCTCGCCCTCGAGAAACACCACCGGGTTGTCGTCGCGAATGGCCGACTTGAGAAGTCCCTTCGCGTCGGCGGGCGTCCCCGGGGTGCAGACCTTCAGGCCGGGGATGTGCGCGAACCAGCTTTCCCACGCCTGCGAGTGCTGCGCGGAGAGCTGCAGCGCCGCGCCGTTCGGGCCGCGGAAGACCATGGGCATCTTGAACTGTCCGCCGGACATGTAGAGCATCTTAGCGGCGGCATTGATGACCTCGTCGATCGCGAGCAGCGCAAAGTTCCACGTCATGAACTCGACGATCGGTCTGAGCCCGACCATCGCCGCGCCGACTCCAACACCGGCGAAGCCGAGCTCCGTGATCGGCGTGTCGACGATTCGCATCGGGCCGAATTCGTCGAGTAATCCCTTGGAGACCTTGTAAGCGCCGTTGTACTGCGCGACTTCCTCTCCCATTAGGAAGACGGTGTCATCGCGCTGGAGCTCTTCGCGGAGTGCCTGCGTCAGCGCATCGCGGTAAGTGACGACTGCCATCAGGAGCTCGTGTCCGCGTAGACGTCGGTGTACAGCTCCTCGAGCGGGGGCTCGGGGCTCGCGTCGGCGAAATCCCAAGCGTCCTGCGCGATCGCTTTGGCATCGTCGTCGAGCTTGTGCATCTCGCCTTCGGTCAGCTCGCCCGCCTCGAATATCCGGTTGTGGAGAAGAAGGATCGGATCGCGCTTCATGTTCTCTTCGAGCTCGTCCTTCGAGCGGTAGGTGCCGCTCACCGCATCCGACATGGAGTGGCCCATGAAGCGATAGGTTCTCATCTCGACCAGGGTGGGGCGCTTTTCCTTGCGCGCCCTCTCGACAGCGCGCGACATGCATTCGCGGACGGCGAAAACATCCTGGCCATCGACGCTCTCGCCCTCCATTCTATAGCCCTTGGCGCGGACGAGCACGTCCTCGTTGGCGGTCGAGCGCGAGATTGCCGTGCCCATCCCGTATCGGTTGTTCTCGATGATGAAAATGACGGGGAGATCCCAGAGCGAAGCGATATTCAGAGCTTCATGGAAAGCGCCGATATTGACGGCTGCCTCTCCGAAGAAGCAGACGCACACCTGGTTACCGCGACGGTACTTGATGGCAAAGCCGACACCCGCGGCGATCGGAATGTGTCCGCCAACGATGCCGTGTCCGCCAAGGAAGTTGGTCTTGGCGTCGAAGATATGCATGGAGCCGCCCTTGCCACCCGAGCACCCGGTGGCGCGTCCGAACAGCTCCGCCATGACCGACCGCGGACTGACGCCCCGCGCCAGCGCCTGGCCGTGATCGCGGTAGGCCGTGATGACATAATCGTCGGGGCGGATCATGGACATCACCCCGGTCGAGATCGCCTCCTGTCCGATGTAGAGGTGGCAGAAGCCACCAATCTTTCCGAGGGCGTACGCTTCGGCGCATCTCTCCTCGAAGCGGCGCTGCAGCATCATCGAGTGCAGCAGCTCGCGGCGCTGCTCGACGGTCGTCTGAGTGGCGTCGTTCGCGGGTGACGCGTCCGAGCCGTTGTTCCCGGCCGCGCTCTTCTCGGCGCGCTTCTGTGCCGGCGGGCGCTTCGCTTCAGTGCTCATACGCCTGCCGCCTGGACCTGCTCCCACGCGTGGTAGCTGGAGCGAACGAGTGGACCCGATTCAACATGGCGAAATCCCATCTCCATTCCGATCTCGTAGAGCCTTCTGAATTCTTGCGGTGTGTAATAGCGGTCCAGCGCGATGTGCGCGTCCGACGGCCGAAGGTACTGGCCGAGCGTAAGAATGTCGACGTCGACGTCGCGGAGGTCCCGCATAACGGTGATGACTTCCTCGATCGTCTCGCCCATGCCGAGAATCATTCCGGTCTTGGTGGGAATATCGGGAGCGATGCGTTTGGCGTAGCGGAAGATCTCCAGGACCCGCGGATAGCGACCGCCTGGTCTGGCTTTCTTGTAGAGTCGGGGGACGGTCTCGGTGTTGTGATTGTAGATCTCGGGGCTCGCCTCGAGCACAGTACGAATGCTGTCCTCGTTGCCCTGGAAATCGGGGACGAGAACTTCGACCGAGCATCCCGGAATGCGTTCGTGAATCTGGCGGATCGTCTCGGCGAATATGTAGGCGCCGAAGTCGGGAAGATCGTCGCGGTCGACCGATGTGATGACGGCATGCTGGAGGTCCATCTCGGCGATCGCCCGCGCGACACGGTTTGGCTCCGCGATGTCGTACTTCGGCGGACGTCCGTGGGCGACCGCGCAGTATGCGCAGTTTCTGGTGCAGACGTCACCCAGAATCATGAAGGTGGCGGTGCCGTGTTCCCAGCACTCGCCGACGTTGGGGCAGTGGGCTTCCTCGCACACCGAGTGGAGGTCGAGCTCACGCATCAAGTGCTTGAGCCGCATATAGTTGGGGCCGCCGGGCGCTCTGACCTTGAGCCACGACGGCTTGCGCTCCGGGAGCGGATCCGCGCGGTGGCGCCCCATGATCTGATAGAGAGTATCTGGCATCGTTTTGGAGGCTCGGGAGGAATGAATCCGTCGAGCTCAGGCAATCTACATCAAAAACGGTCGGGGCGAAATTGTGACAGGTCGAGGCTAAGTGGTGTCCCCGTCACGAGATCGGCGATTAAATCCCCCGTAAGGGGGGCCATCAGCACGCCGTTGCGCCCGTGACCACACGCGTAGATGAGCGATGGGTGGCTGGGGTCAGTCCCAATCATCGGCAGCATGTCCGGCGTCACTGGCCTGAGGCCGGCCCAGGAGCGCGTAGCGCCTCCGGTGACGAGAGCGGGGCAAATCTCCTCAGAGGCCGAGCGCACTTTCGCGATGCCTGCAGTCGTCGTCTCCGCATCGAACGCCACGTTCTCCATCGTGCTGCCTCCGATCGTCGAGCCCCCCCTCGGGACCACGTAGCCACGTGGTCCATAAGTGACATGCCTGAGTGGAGCGATCGGGTAAGACACGAGCTGACCGCGGGCGGGCTCCACTGCACGCGCGAGCGCGGCGCCCGGGATCCGCCCCGCCCATGCTCCGGCAGCGATGACGACGCGTGCGCCATTGTAGACTGTGCCCGATTTCGTCGTGACGGTCGCGGAAGATTTCCCGGGATCGATCGCGATCGCGGCGTCGTGGACCATCGTGATCGCAGGGTTGGCCGAAGCAAATGTCTCGAGCGCGTTCATCAGCACGGTGTTGTCGACGGCGCCGTCATGGGGATTGAACATCGCGCCGACCCCGTGCGAGAGCATCGGTTCCAGCTCTCGGAGCTCTGTTGCGTCCAGCCAGAGACTCGTAGCCAGCGCGTTTTTTTTCAGGCCTTTCATGCCCTTCGGGGTAAGCGCAACCTGAAGGATCCCAATGCGGTTGAGCGGCACCCGAATTCCGGTCCGCTCGGCGAGAAATGCCACGTAGGCAGGGTAGCGGTCTCGGGCGGCGATTGCGAAATCGTGCGCGGGACCAGTCGCACGCTCTACGGACGGCGCGAGCATGCCGGCAGCGGCGGGAGACGCTTCCCCGCGCCTGTGCTCTCCGATCAAGCTGACAGATACACCACGCTCAGCAAGCGCGGTGGCTGCGGCAAGGCCAACCAGGCCACCGCCGATGACGATGATCTCGGCGCTCACCTTATCTGCCTATTCTGAAACCGCGAGAGAAGGTGTAGCGTAGTGATAACTGTCACTGTTTTGGAGAACGACATGTTACGCGCAATCTTCATGATTGGACTATTTGCCATGCTGGGCCTCTTCGCCGTAGGCATGGTGTTCAAGCTATTCGGCGGGATTATCGGCCTCACCTTCTTCATGGTGGGACTCGCGCTCAAGGTACTCGTTGTCGGCGGCCTTCTGTATTTCGGGATTCGGGTTCTCAGCCCGGGGACGGCGGCACGGCTCAGGGAGAAATTTGCGGGGACCCGGCTGACTCGATATTAGCCGTTCGGGAGAACTGCAACGGGCAACTGCGACCGAAGGATCTGTTCCTGAACTTACTGGTTCTTCAGCTCTCCAACTCCTCGGAGACAGCCCACACCAACAAGGGCACCATGATCTCGTGGTGCCCTGTTATTTCGTAGCCTTTTCCGCTCCCCTGCGTTGGGCGTTGGACGACGTTCACGCGTGGGCGATAGTGACGCTGCATGTCGAGATCGCACGTCGTGAAGCCGGTCGGCTTGCCGGCGTGCAGATTTCGCGCGATCGTCAGCGCCTTCAGAAAGACCTCGGGCATTATTACCGCGCTCCCGAGATTCAGAACTACCCCGCCGTCGTGGAGCGCGGGCAGGGATGCGGCAAGTCGTCGGAAATCGCGGTGGCTCGTATCGCCGATGGCCGCGCCACTCGCGGCCGGATGCTGATGAATGATCTCGGCGCCGAGGGCCGCGTGTACCGTACAGGGGATTCCGAGGCGCTCGGCGGATAGAAGCACCGACAGCTCGGGATTCGACAGCGAAGACTCGTCCAGGGCGTGTGCCAATGATTCGCCCATGCCCCACTCGTTCTTCATCCCCGCGATGAAGGCCTCGTTCATCCCGCGACCAGTCTCCTCCGCCATTCCGAAAGTGCCGTCGATCAGTCCGCGCGCGACATCTTCCGAGGTCGCGCCGAACCGCGCGATCTCGTAGTCGTGGATCGCGGCCGATCCGTTCATCGCCAGGTGAGTGATCACACCGCGATTCATCAGGTCAATGAGAAGAGGCGCGAGGCCCGTCTTCACGATGTGACCGCCGAGCATGACGACGACGGCCCGGCCGTTCCGCTTTGCCGATGCAATCGCGCTCACGACGCGAAGAAAGTCGCGGGCGACCAGAACGTCGGGCAGGGATTTGAGAAAGGCCGCGAAGCTGCGGTCCCTGGCGGGCGGCGATGCGAACTCTTCAACAACTACCTTGTT